>CAKZPJ010000786.1 GCA_937138955.1 uncultured Flammeovirgaceae bacterium
CGGAAAAAGTCTTTATGACCGTTTTTAAATTTTACCTCAATAACATCGAAGGCGCTCAATGATGGAAACTCCATGTTGGAGAGCCAATCGAAGACATTCATTTTATTGCATCCTCCGGTGCCACAGCCGCCGTTGTTGCGGCAGCCACTTACTGCACCATCTTTTGTGCTACATGTACTGCATCCCATATCATCCTCTATATATTTAGTCAGAAGGTATACTTTACCTTCCTACCCGAAACTTCTTATTTAAACAGTCTACTTAAACTATACTCAAAAACTTCACTTAGCATAGACTCGGTACAGTTGATTCACCGTATCGCTTTAAATTAATACGATTTTGGATAAAAACGAATTGAGAACCCTATTTTCCGTCGGCTGAATAGCGTAGAATATCCTGCCCGATGTCTTTTCGGTAATAAACATCATCCCAGTGCAGTTGCTCAACTTGAATATAACTCTGTTCCAGTGCGGTTTTAAGTTGGCTATGCAGCGATGTAACTGCTAGCACCCGTCCACCACTAGTGACTACTTTTCCTTCTTCAGCTTTAGTACCTGCCTGAAAAATTAAACTTCCTGACTTATTTGATAGACCGCTGATTGCTTTACCCTTCTCGTAACTTCCTGGGTACCCACCCGATACCATAACTACCGTAGCAGCAGCCTGCAAACTGATTTGCACCTTAACTTCCGATAGTTGCTGTTTAGCGGTTGCTACCAACAATTCTACCAAGTCACTTTCCAGGCGGGGAATAACAGCTTGAGTTTCGGGGTCGCCTAACCGCACATTATACTCAATGACGCTAGGATTGCCATCTACATTCATCAGCCCCAGAAAGATAAAACCTCGGTAGTCTATATTTTCTTCGGCTAATCCTTGAATAGTTGGCTCAACAATTTGCTCTTTTACCTTCGTTAAGAATTCTTCATCGGCAAACGGAACCGGAGAAACCGCGCCCATGCCACCGGTGTTAGGTCCCGTATCGTTCTCGCCAATGCGTTTGTAATCTTTAGCTTCGGGTAGCAAATGATAATTTTTACCATCGGTAAGGACAAATACCGAAAGCTCAATACCATCTAAAAATTCTTCGATCACTACCTTCTGGCTGGCTTCACCAAACTTCTGGTGCTGAAGCATATCACGCAGGGTTTCAGTTGCTTCATCATGCGTAGTGCAGATAATCACCCCTTTGCCAGCAGCTAGCCCATCAGCCTTTAGCACTATAGGTGAGGTTTGCTTTTGCAAATATTCTAGCCCTTCATTAAGTGTGTCAGCAGTAAATGTGCGCGACGCAGCGGTAGGAATGTTATGCCTCTGCATAAACTGCTTGGCAAAATCTTTACTTCCTTCTAGTTCAGCTCCGGCTTGGGTAGGACCGACTACTAGCACATCTGCAGTCGATGAATTATTCTTCAGAAAATCGGTAATTCCGGCTACGAGTGGCGCTTCCGGTCCGACGATGACGAGTTCAATATTCTGTTGTTGAATAAAATTGGCAATGCGCTGAAAATCAGCTTGATCGTAACCGTTTTGTACTAAATTCTCGGCTACGTTAAACAGGTTGGTGCCTGCATTACCGGGTGATACAAAAAGGCGATTACAATCAGGGCTTTGGCTAATCTTCCAAGCCAGTGCGTGTTCACGCCCGCCGGAACCAAGGAGCAGAATATTCATGGTTAGGTTTTGAGCGCAAAGCTAAGGAAAAACTATGGGCAATGGGCAGTTAACAGTGAACAATTAGCAATGAACCCTTAATCTTCTAAACCTTAACCTCTGAACCTGTAGTTAAGTGACAAGTGTCACAGCCTATCAATGACTTCAGCAACCAACAATCAAGTAATCGAACAATTAATTCGCGTACTCTGACAAGAATTTGATGCGGAAGAGGCGTAGTTCTTCTTCGGTATAGTCACCGTCAAATTCGTCGGCAGCACGGGATATTCGGTCTGATTCAGCTTTCAAAAAATAATCGTGCAGTTCATCAACGTGTTCTTCTTCCAGAAACTGATCTAGATAGTAGTCAATGCTTAGTTTGGTGCCTGAATAACAGATGTGCTCAATCTCGCTAATTAATTCTTCCATCGATAGGTTCAATGTACCGGCAATCTCTTCAAAATCTACTTTCTTATCAATTTGCTGAATTATAACTATTTTGTTTTTTGATTTATTAACCGTGGATTTAATAAGTACATCCGAGGCTGTAGCAATATCATTTTCGACTACATATTCTTCAATCATCTTTAAGAATGAAGAGCCGTACTTAAGGACCTTTCCCATACCCACCCCGTTAATACCAGCCATTTCATCTTTGGTGGTAGGGTAGGTTGTTGCCATTTCTTCCAGTGAAGGTTCCTGAAAGACTACGTACGGAGGGACATTTTTGCGTTTAGCAATATCTTTTCGAAGCTGCTTCAGTCGCTTGAATAAGTTATCATCGTACGATTTTCCGTAACCCGTGGGACTGCTCTGCCCGAGTGTGCCGTCGTTTTCCTCGCTTTCAGTCACGTCCTCAAACACATGGGTTTTGGATAGCATCAGCGAGTAAGGGTTGTGAAGAAAATCTTCGCCTTTTACGTTTAGCTTAATAGTGCCAATGTTCTCAATGTCTTTCTCCAGTAATTCAGCTATCAAAGATTGTCGCAGTACTGAACTCCAACGTTCCGCCGATTCACCCTTACCTTGACCGTACACCGAAAGCTGATCATGCTTATAGCTTTTAACGTACTGGTTGGCCGAGCCACGGATTACATCAACTAGGTGATTGATGCCAAACCGCTCATTAGTTTGCTTCACTGCTTGCAATGCAGTTATAATTAGGTCTTGACCCTCGTATTGCTCCTTAGGGTTTACACAGTTATCGCAGAAGCCACAATTTTCCGGGAGATACTCACCAAAGTAGTGAAGTAGTTGCCTTTTGCGGCATACGGCTGATTCGGAGTAAGCGATCATCTCGCCTAGTAGGTGGCGGGCATTATCTCGCTCGGTTACGGTTTTATCCTTATTAAATTTTTCTAGCTTAAGAATATCGCTGTAACTGTAAAACATCAGACA
>CAKZPJ010000787.1 GCA_937138955.1 uncultured Flammeovirgaceae bacterium
GTATGGTTCCGCGAGAACATCCAAACCACGATGATTCCGATTGGAACACCATGCAACTACCCCAACTAATAGAGGATGCAGGATTAGATATTGATGGCGTCGTTTGGTTCAGAAAAAAAATAACGATTCCGGATGGATTTGCTGACCAAGCAGGAATGATTTCTCTAGGACCTATTAATGACTCCGATGAAACCTGGGTAAACGGAATTAAGGTAGGAGGGCTTGAAGACAGTTACGACAAAGACCGGAAATACGTAATTCCGGCTCGGGTACTCAAAGCAGGTGAAAATACTGTTGTGGTTCGAGTGCAAGATAATCAGAATGTAGGAGGGTTTAGCGGCGAGGCGAATCAGCTTTTTGTGCAGGTCGGCAACCGGCGAATATCGTTGGTGGGAGACTGGCGTTATGAAGTAGGCGAGGAGTTTGGAAGAGAAACCAAAAATATATTTGAGGGAGAGCAAACAATCGCCTCGCTGCTGATGGATACTTATTGGAACCGGCCGGAAGAACCGGTAGCCGAAGTGGAGATAGAAAACGAAGATGCCATTATCGTGCAAATCAAGACGGTAAAAAATGCCATGAAGTATGATATTGGGGAGTTTGTAGTAGAAGCTGGTCGGCCGGTGAAAATC
The DNA here is from genome assembly GCA_937138955.1 of uncultured Flammeovirgaceae bacterium. GTDB lineage: Bacteria > Bacteroidota > Bacteroidia > Cytophagales > Cyclobacteriaceae > Tunicatimonas. Next base: position 633 of record CAKZPJ010000787.1, read on the forward strand.
ATCTTTGAAAACCCCGACTTTATGCAGCATAACTTGTTGATTATTCAACCGGGTACGCTGGAGACGGTGGGAGCGGCGGCTGACAAGTTAGCGTCTAATCCGCAGGGGGCTGACATGCAATACGTACCCGATATGGAGGAAGTCATGTACAATACTCCGCTTGTAGATCCGGGTGCTACCGTAGAACTGACGTTTACCGCTCCAGAGAATCCCGATGAATACCCTTTCGTTTGTACCTTCCCCGGTCACTGGCGCATTATGCAGGGCACGATGAAAGTAGTTAACCCTCAGGCGATTTAGCGCGAAACTATATCAAACTCAATATCGACGATAGACATAAAATTTATGATTACTTTTGGCGTAAGCACCTGGCTTTGGTCTTCTCCGTTTTCTACTGATACTATTGAGCTTTTTCCCAAGATCAAATCAATGGGGTATGATGCGGTAGAAATTCCGGTAGAATATCCCGAAATGATTGACGGGGCGAAAGTGAAGGAAGCTTTAAATACACATGAACTTGCTCCCGTCGTCTGCGGAGCATTCGGTCCTAGTCGTGATTTAACCCATGAAGATCCAACCGTACATCAGGCTTGCTTCGATTATATAGAACAGTGTTTTGACTTATGCAATCAGTGGGGAGCTGATTTTCTGGCGGGTCCGATGTATTCCGCCGTAGGCAAAGCGCGCATGATTCCCGAAGAGCAACGAAAGGTTGAGTGGAACCGGGCGGTAGAAAACTTGCATAAGGTCTGCCAGATGGCGCAGGAGAGTGGCCTGCAAATCGCTCTGGAATCACTCAACCGCTTTGAGTCAGATTTGATTAATACTGCAGATGATCTCAACCGATTAGTGAATGATATTAATCATTCGGCCGCCAAAATATTGTTAGACGGATTCCATATGAGCATTGAAGAGCCCGACCTAAAAAAAGCGGTTGCCTCAGTAGGGGATAAACTCATCCATGTGCAGGTATCGGAAAACTACCGAGGTACTCCCGGAACGGGGCAGTTCCGCTGGGATGACTTCAAAAGCGGACTCGAGGAGATTCATTATCAAGGCTGTGTTTCTATTGAGAGCTTCACGCCGGAAGTAAAAGAACTGGCCGGGGCGGTTTGTATCTGGCGTAACCTAGCCGAAGACCAAGATACTTTTGCCTCGGATGGCCTGGCCTTTTTGAAGCAATTACTGACCTGAATAAACTCAATTTCTAAAAAAATTTTCACCATAACAACCATCAAACAAACATTATGAGCGATCAACAAATAAACATAGCCATTGTCGGACTGGGGTTTGGAGCGGAATTTATTCCAATATTTCAACGCCACCCCAACGCGAACATGTACGCCATCTGCCAAAGAACCCAATCCAAACTGGATGAGGTAGGTGACGAATTCGGTATTGATAAACGCTATACTGACTACGACGAATTATTAAAAGACCCGGATGTTGATGCGGTACACATCAATACTCCCATTCCCAACCATGCAGAGCAGTCCATTAAAGCCTTGAAAGCCGGTAAGCACGTGGCCTGTACGGTGCCAATGGCCACTACTGTAGAAGAATGCGAAGAGATTGTAAAGTTGGTACAAGAAACCGGACTGACCTACATGATGATGGAGACCGTCATCTACGCTCGGGAATTCTTGTTCATGAAAGAACTGTACGAGAAAGGTGAACTAGGCAAAGTACAGTTTTTGAAAGCTAGCCACCAGCAAGATATGGACGGATGGCCCAACTACTGGCCTGGTCTGCCACCGATGTACTACGCCACCCACTGCGTAGGCCCCGTTTTAGGGTTGACCCGCGGCGAAGCCGAATACGTTTCCTGCTTCGGTTCCGGCACCATTCGGGAGGAATTGCACCACCACTACAATTCACCTTACGCCGTAGAAACCACCCATATCAAGTTTAAGGATTCGGATTTGAGTGCTCATATCTACCGCTCACTGTTTGATGTAGCCCGGCAGTACCGCGAGAGCTTTGAGGTCTACGGAGTGAAGAAAGCCGTAGAGTGGCCGCTGATTGAAGGTGAACCGCTGGTAGTGCACACCGCCAAGAAACCCGAACCAGAGATTCCCGAAAAAGTAACGAGTCCTGATTATGCTCACTTGTTGCCTGAACCTATCCAGGGGTTCACTACCGGCGGAGTATACGACTCGGATGACAATCAGCACCTATCGTTTACCCAGGGTGCCGGACACGGTGGTTCACATCCCCATCTGGTGCACGAGTTCTTAGATGCTCTGGTCGACAAACGTTCGCCTTACCCTAATGCTCAGCAGTCGGCTAACATGACTTGCGTAGGAATTATCGCCCACGAATCGGCTAAGAAAAACGGCGAGGTTATGCGTTTGCCAGAGTTTACTTTATCTAAGTAGTGTTATGGTGTTATAGTTCTAAGGTATTCAGGTTTAAGAAA
>CAKZPJ010000788.1 GCA_937138955.1 uncultured Flammeovirgaceae bacterium
GGCGTTGCCCCCTGTGAAACTTCCGCTAATTATTTGAGATGACGACCCGGCCATCGTTATGTGTGAATCTCCACCACCATTGTCAAACGAACTCACATCGCTTTTGTATACATCGCCCCTCACTGTAACCGTACTGTTCCCGTCAGGAATAACTATGTTAGTAGTACCACGAATATCAAAATCCTCGCAGACTTTGAGTGCAAAGTTATTGGGTAAAACTCGATTACCACTTCCGGAAAAAATTACCCAGCGGATATTCGGTAGATCGCTTAGTACTGCGTAAGAGCCTGTTCCAGCGTACTCTAGCCCCCCACCGCCAGCACAAGTACCATCAGGGAAGAAATTTTCGTAATCACCGGTAGGGAATAAAACGGAGATACCACTAGATTCCAGACGAAGAGTTCCTTCCCCAGTTACAAACCCTAAGTTATGATTGTTAGTACCATTCTGGATAACTAATGTGCCGCCCAATTCAATGGTTATCTTCCGGGCTCGAATACTATTTTGATTAAATACTAGAACATCTCCATTACTGATAATAATATCTGGAGTTTCGCCCGCAATAGGAGCTTCTTCGCCCAAATATGTGGTATTATCAAAGAAGTCTCCTCCCCCGGCTCCATCAGTAGTAAACGTTGGTACGACATCGGGAATGGCTCCACCACAGAGCAGCGTTGTTCCGTCATTTCTGAGCGTAACTCCTGCCGTGTAGATTCCTGCTAGAGTAGGGTCGCTATTACCATTAAAGGGGAAAATGATCTGCTGGTTGGATTCATCGAAATCAGAGGAGACAAACACTTTATCCCAATTGCTTTCAGCATTGTACAGACGGGCTGGTCCGTAATTGTCTATGGTATACGTACTTCCATTTGCATTAGTAATTCGGACATCGTCGGCATCGTAGTACATTCGTATCTCCCCATCAAATCCACTTACTCCGCTAGATTTTATAATCCAGTAGTACTGAAGAACATTATCAGTATCGGTGATATTAGGGTCATTACAGGTTGAAGGATTATTTTCAGTATCTTCCGCAGTAGGGGGGGAATCGCGAACGGGACGGACAGTAATGCTACTGGCGGATATGTTCGTAATATCTAAAACCACCGGCGTATAGGTTATCAATCCCACCGGAAATGCGAATGATTCGCTACCATTGTTTACTGCATTAAATCGCTTCCTAATACCAAAGTCCCTGATAGCACTGTTGGTCTGAATCATATTGTTGGCATTGAAGTCAGCAACTGATGTTCCACCACTGCCATTTTCGATCACCGCGCTCTCTGATAATTCAATTAAATTACCGCCTACATCGAATATCCCAGTAGATAATGTCAGTTTTCCGTTGATACGAAAATTCTCTTCAGAATCAGTGATAATCAAACCAGAGGCATTGTCTAGCTCCATCACCCCTATTTCACTGGTTCCAGTTCCTGATCGATCCAGTTTCTGCTGTTGATTGCCGTTAAACACTATGCCAGGACCAGCAGCATCGCTGGTATGAATAGCATCGTGTAATAAATCTTTTTTGATATTGAAGGCGCTGGTCTGAGTATTTAGCGTACCCTCGTAAATAAACGCATTGTTGTCTACCGTAATATGCTTTGATAAAGTAAGTATACCACTGCCTTGCTTCTCAAAGTTCCAGAAATTTGTGGTACCGATACCAGTGATTGTTACTGTCTCAGTAGTTGAAAAATAGGTAGTCTGATTATTAGTAGAATTTCCGCTGGTGACAAATGTACCATTACTATTTAGGCTCTCACTAATAGTCAGATCAAACCCATTAGCATCAAACGTTGCCCCATTTTCAATATTCAGTATTTTGGTCGTTAGGGGTAGATTATAAAGTTTAGCGGCAATACTGGATGAAGCCAGCGCCAACTCCGTTAACTCTATATTGCTCTGAATACCGAACCGGTCTTGATTAGCTGGAGTATCTCCATTCCCAATAGTAATAACTGTTCCATCAGCAATGTTATTGGTTTCCGGTTGTAGTAGTAGGCTTGGTACAGTGGTAGAGTTGTTATCTCTTGCCAATGTTAGGCTACCTGCGGTATGTTCAAACGAACTCCCCGCGTTAGTGACCTCAAACATCCCTCGGTTACTTTCAGCAACGGCATTCTTTCCAATTAGCACGGTGCCACCGGTTTGAGAGTACTGCAACACTCCAGTAGTAGAATTAAGCCCCCTCCGAATTTGAGAACCAACAGTTAGGGTACCATCGGTAATTTCGATGCGAGCTTCTCCCGAAGAACTGTATTCTATAAAGTTGTTACCATTATTAGCATCATCGTCCATATCTAGCTCACCGCCGCTGATGCGAAGTAGACCGTCCAGTATGATACCCGTATCATCACCATTAATCCGGGCTACTCCCTGCTGGATTTCTAGCCCCCCTGAACCGGAGGAAGCATCGGTATTAGCTGTGTTTGGTAAAAAGAAGTCTCCAGTAGAGGCGTCAGTAAAGGTTACATCGATAGCAGCATCATTCAAAGTTAGAAGACCATTAAGAATTTCTACGGGTTGGGCATTAATATCAGACGGTAAAGGAAAATTAGCATCATCATTTAGTGTAAAAGAAGAAGAAGTGTCTGAACCTTTGTTAACTACTAGCCTACTTAATGTAGGAGTGTCACCATTCACAACAGACAGCAAGTGGTTCCCAACAGTATTTACTGTTAATGTAACCCTAGCATCAGTTGATGAGCCTAATAGAAGGCCATTACCGTTAGGAGTAGTGGCATTATTACTACCAGTTGTGTTCACCACTATATTTCCTCCGACTATTAGGTTGTGCTCTACATTACCACCACTAGCGACTCTTATGACATTGCCACCCGTAGTACCCGTACCCGACGGATCACCAACATAAACGTTTCCTCGTACTGTTACTGTACGACTCGTTCCGCTATTTTGAAAGCGGAGTTCTGCCCCCCCGGTTCTATCAAATCTTGGATATAAATACAAATCTCCGTTAACTGTCGCATTTCCTGTAGCTGTTGTAGGTAATACTAAATTGGCATTACCCAATATTTCTAAGTTCTGGTTGGTAGTAAAATCACTAGCTATGGAAATATTGCGATTATTACCGCCCCAACCATCAGTGCCGATTAGTAGGTTAGGTAACACTTCAGGAACATTATTTAGAGCTACGCCATTTTGAAATATTTCGTACAAGAGATACGATGAGTCTTGGGACGAGAAGGCCCCTAGGTCTACATTGGCAAAGCTAGGGTCTCTATTATTATCGTTAGTACTACCCCCCCTTACTCGAATAGCACCTTCCCCCTCTATCTGATTAATATTGATTGACCCCGTAGAATTCCAGGTAAGCGTTGGACGAAACTGAAAGTGGTTATCACCCCCAATAGCAGAAAGTGGTTTCCTCTCTACAGGTGCATTACCTAATGCATCTGTCATCTGAGTAAAAATTAGCGTTGCTGCTTCTAAATTGCCGCTATTTACCCTGGCTGAGTGTGGATATCCCCGATAAGTTGTTTCAGGATCATCAAAAGGAAAGAAGCCAATCACTGCAACATCTCCCGCACCTGGTGTATCAGGTGAATTTGGGTTAGTACTGAGATGAGGGTTGCTCGTATTAAATCCTGATAAGTCTGATCTTGTCCAGGTATTAGCAGCATCCCAGCGAGGTTGTCTATTTATTCTATCACGGCCTTTTGTGTAGTATATATTGGGCGCACCTACAAATCTTGCTGCTACCCCGGCGGTATAGTTGGCATTTTCCAGGGTGAAGCCCGTTCCGGGAAAGGCATTTTGCCAGTTGGTATTGGTAGGATCGCTATCTACCTGCCCACTTCCACCAGAGGGTATGGTGTTAAATACTTTCTGATTAACACTATTAATATTATCGGTAGCAGAATTGGTAGAACCGTTGAAGATGATGATATTACGAGGGTTATTACCGATAATATCGCCTTGTTTATTTCCTTGTCCACCATCTTTAACGGCATTAGTATTTCCATCGTCGCTACGGGTATAACTCCCTCCATCCAATACTTTACCAGGAACGTAGTTGCTTTCGGTACTAGCATCAACATCGGTATCATCGTACTGAAATAGCCAAGAAACTGTAGGTTCTTCGCTACTAGCATATCCTTCAAAATCTACGTTCCAATAGTGAGAAAGAATATCACCCCCACCAAGATCAGTAGTTTGTAGTTCTCCATCTACTGGGCGAACTGTAATGTATTCATCTCCACTAGTAGTACCCGTAGTATGCAAATAGGCTATTGCCGGGGTATACTTCCCTACTGTTCCGCCACCATTATCATCAGAATCAACCCCGATAGGAAACCATAGAAGATTGCGATTTTGGTACTCGAAGTGAATATCATTAAAGTTGGGGTCGGCATCAACATTATCAGTGCCATCAGTTCCTTCAATGTTAGTTTGCCGAGGAACTTTCAGGCTTAGACCACCATCGGAAGCATTACCCGCGGTATAGAAAAACTGGTTAGCATCGCTCCCATTCACCCCAAATATAAACTCTCTATTTTGGTTATTAGTATTATTAATGGTTCTTAGCCTTTCATTATCATTGTTGCCTCCGTCTTCCGGATTTAAATCAAGTAAGTTGATTTTAAGGTTGTGGGTTCCCAGATTAACCCCACCATGACGATATCCAAATCGCCCTACTGACAAGTCGCTGGTTAACTCGATTTCGTCGTTCAGCAACTCAATCACGATATTTCCAATGGATGAAGTAGCGGTTGAATTGATAGTAATAGTTCCATTACCCCCGCCAAACTCAACAAAAGCATTAGTAGGGTTTACCCCTTGCTCATAGATGAAAAGGTTACCATCCAGTTCTAGCGTATCAGTGTATAGTCGCATGGAATAGCCTAATCCATCACCGCTAGGATCAATTTGGTTAAGCGTTGCTCCGTTGCGGATAGCGAACTGGTCACGTACGTATATTAGGCGGGATTTAGTAGCTCGTATATTTTTCTCACCCGAAATAATATCATCGCCAGAGGTGCTATTTACTGGCCCATTGGCTGCCAGTTGGAGAGTATCACCTGGTTTGTCAACAATCATTGAAAACAAGGGTAGGCGGTAATCATCGTAAATGTTATCACTTCCACCTGGATCATCATATCCGGTAAGTCCATGAGTCAAACTTGTAATATCGCCGATATGGAAAATACCATTTTGGGTACCATTAAACATAACAGTAGCACTTCCGACATTATCGGTAACATTGGTAAACACGTCCAATACCCCGTTATCTTCAATAGTCAGATTACGACCTACTTCCAGGTCATAACAGGTAGTGCCATCAGGACAGAGGTCTAAGTATCCTCCGTAAGTATTGGCTCCGTCGTTTCGGGTAGTGCCAGTTTCTATGGTTAAATCGTTGAGTACTATCAAGTTTTGAGCAGATACTTTTCTAAATTTATCGCTACTATTGTCACCCGATGTACCTCCCATCACGCTAATCTTGGCACTGGCATTACTAGAACTGATAGTGTTGGCTACTGTAAAGTTGTAAAAGGGAGCACGGGAAGTAATCTTCTGTGGACCATTACTAGTACTAACCTCAGTACTGACAGTTCCCCCAGTCACACTTTGATTACCAGGGTCCGAATTGATGAAAATGAGCCCACCGTGGGTTTCATTAGACGGTGCCGAAGCACTGCTTAGATTAATTGCCCCTTTTACCCGAAGAGTACCCCCTGACATGATGAAAACATTGCCCGGATAGGTCAAGCTGAAGAGATAGTAATCATTATTTGCTCCTCCCAAATTACCGTCGACGGTAACGGTGCCCTCCGATTGACTATATCCCCCTAAACTACCCGAACCCTCAGTAGAAGTTCTAATCTGATTTGTCAGTACAGAACCTCCTTCTACCCGAACCAGACCATTTTTCCGAACAGTAAGTCCGCTATTTCCAGTAGCTTCTAAATAACCGGCTGTTACTTGTACTATTCCGTAAGGCACAATGGCCGTAGCGGAAGTTTTGCGGACATCCCCTCCATTAACCCATAAGCGAGCAGTAGACGAAATAGCATAGTTACCAGTTCGGTTTAGTACTGGAACCTCCACATTAGGGCGAATTTCAGCTGTTCCATTAATTAGAGCAAAAGCATTCGTATTTTCGGTCGCAGTTTGCTGGTCAGAATTCACGTCTTCATTAGCAAAACCCAGCAGCCGGAAGTTAGCTTCATTACTAGCTTGGAGTGATAGTACGTAGGTATCGTCTACTCCTTTATCTACTACGATCCGATAAAAGTACGTTGAGCCATTACAGTTGACTGTTTGGTTAGCATTGTCACTTGCAAATACCACATCTACAATACCGTTATTGGCTTCGCTAGAATAATAGCTATTACCTGGGTTACGTCGCTCAGTATCTGAAGCAAAGTCGGCTCTATTAGTAAAGCGGACACCACCTTGATTGGTGAAATCGCCGTGGAGGGTAAATGTGTGGCGAGTGTTAGCAGTAGATGTAGAAATGCTACCAATACGAGTACTGCCATTATTAATCACTACTACATTACCAAAGACCATTAGGTTACGAGCAGCAGTGGTACCATCGCCAAATTGAAAGTCACCGTTTCTTATTTCAAAGTCACCGTTCAACGTGATATCTGCCCTCAGAATAGCTTTATCAGAATTGTTATCTAGCTCTATTCGTAGATTCTTAAATGTTCGGGGGTGGTCTAACATAATATCTCCTGCAGCATCAACAACTACGGTCCCACCGTTATCAGCGTCAGCGAAACCTATATTACCGGTGACCACTCCGTCAGGGAGATTATCTACTAGACCACCTCCAGGATTGTTGCCTGCTATCCGAATTACACCACTTCCGTTAATTGTAGTAAAATTGTGCCCAGCAGTGATAGTCACATCCAGTGTTCCATCTACTTTAATTTGATTGACTACCAAATCATCAGTGCCCGCCTGAATAGTTACGGTTCGTCCGGAGCGAATAATTACTTCATCAGCCGCTGCTGGAGTCTCGCTATCCGTATTTTTAAATAGGGGGGCAGTAGAGGCGTCAGTAGTCCAGGTGGTAGGATCACCCCAGTTGCCATCCTGAAATACGTACCAAGTTTTAGCTGTAAGTGGAGTACCTATACCTAATGTATAATATCCGGTTTTAAGACGAGAGGATGGTACATTCACTACTATTTTATCACTTCCTTCTAAGGTATAGCTATCGGTGAACACTCGGTTAAAGTCATCTCCCAAAGTAGGGCGATATAGCAGTACGCGCCCTGTTACCCCTCCGGGAGAAGCAAATCCAGCTTCGTCAAAATCAAAAACCATTTCCACACTTATATCGCCACCATTCACTCCGGCTAACCCACCTCCTTGGTTCACTTCTACGTACCAGTCGCGAGCCCAGCGGTTGGTTATACTTGGGTCAGTAATGTTATTAGTACTATTATTGACATGAGTCGTGCCATCATGAGCGAACATTACGTATTCGCCCGCGTCCAGTGAATTATTCGCTTCACGAAGGGTTAGAGCATCACTACTTGAGGAATTTGTTCTGGTATTCGTACCATCCGAACCAATGCCCCGAATATCTTCACCGTAGCTACTGTCATAGTCAGCACTATTACCAAAAAAATCATTGGTAATAGTGATATTATATTTTTGGCTTAGGTAATTTTCTACAATCAGGCGATTAGCATCGCTAAGTGCTTTGTCATACATAATGATCTCAGCAATATCACCATCTAAATCGTGATTATAACCTTCGTTGAGAGCTCCTAAAATAATAGAAGCTGTGGTGTTATTTATGGAACCACTGCCACTTACACTTCTTGAGCCGTCGCTTTCCCCTAACAAATAGATACGCTGGTTACTACCATCGTACATAGTAGTATGAATGTAGTCAGTATCTTCAGTCAGCGATGTAGATGATCTTGCACGGTTACCATTAGTATTTCTTATATCAAAGAATAAATCTCTACTACTATGCGTAAATACTGAGTAGCTTTCTTCCGAACCACTATTTACCCGCTTAGAGATTAAGGCTCGAGGTTGTCCGTCAAGGGTAGCATGGCGAGCTACAATGATAATTGATAGTTCAGAAAGGTCAGCATCAATTTCATCACTATCAGCCAATCCCAGATAGCGCCGAGTTC
>CAKZPJ010000789.1 GCA_937138955.1 uncultured Flammeovirgaceae bacterium
GACCCGCCGTACACCGCTTCAATATTAGACTCTACCCAGTCATCTTGCATAAATTCTTCAAAAGGCTTAGTCATACTATTAGGTAGAAAAAAATAGTTCCGGTTATTGTTTATACCGCCTAAGTATGTTCCGGTGGCAATTAGGCTAGCCCGGCTGGAGTACTGCCCAGGGCCAAAGCCCAAGAGTAACATAGAAGGGTACTCCTGAGGAAGATCGGTTACAACATCGATAGTTTGAACCACCTTGGGCGACTTTGCCTTGGCATAAATGATTGCGTAGTTTTTAATAAGCGTAAAGTTAGACGGTTGAAGTCTGGCAAGTAGTCCTACCCCCACTCCGATAATGATAAGAACATAAAACACCTTATAGCTAACCTTAGAGAAATTGCGAAAGAAGAATCCAACAATAAGGATGGCTCCAATAAGGCCCAGCAGTATATGCAGAACGGAAGCGCATAATAACGAAAAAGCCCCCCAGGCCATTACCAGTTTCCCCCGGTTGTATACCATCACGTAAGGAACAAAAAATAATAAGAGAAAGACCATGTTAGTGGCAAATGAAATATTGCCAAAATCTGACGTATTGACTAGAAAAGATACCGGACTAATTGTGCCCTGCACTTTATCGCCCATAGACCCATCAAAGCTAAATGAGTTTAGAATCATAGCAGCGAAGAGTTGGAATATACCTAATGTAGCCTGACCTAAAATCAAGTACTTTATGATTCGGGCATAATAAAGGTACGAATAGCGATTACTGTATACGGCGAGGGGGGTTACTAGTAGGAAAATAAAAGAACTGTACGTAATCAGGGTAAGTATCGCTCCGCCCGCTAGGAAGTTAATGTCTTGAACGCTATAATAGAACGATTGATAAAATAAGACTACTATAGTGAAGAAGATCAGAAAAGCTACGAAGTAAATTAGAGTCTTCCCTGAGTTGGCTCGAATAATAAACCAGCCTAAACACAGCAGTGGCATGATATAGGCCAACGGGGCAATCGGACTCCAGGAAATTGCTAGGGCAATGAGAAATGATTCAAAGAAGGGTCTAGTGTACTGCGCTGAAGCAGTTGTACGCCGGAGAACTTTACTGGTCATTCAATACATGATTAAATACATCTACCATAGAATTCTCAAAAGCCTCTAAAGTGAAGTGTTTGAAAAATCGATTCTTACCAGATTTCCCTAATTTCTCACGCAACGACTGATCATTAATAAGAAGTTCCAAAGCGTTAGCTAATTGCTCTACATTTTGCTTTTCAGTCAGTAGGCCTGTTTCTCCATCTTGAATTATTTCAGGAATGGCCCCCTCAAATGTGCTTACTACCGGTAGGCCAAACTGCATTGCTTCTAGTACTACCCCTGGGAAAGCCTCGAAGTAGGTTGGAAAAGCAAATATGTCCGACTCTATGAATGTATTTACCTTCTTAGAACCATATAAAGGCCCAACAACAGTTACGTACTGTACCATATCTAGTTCTTCTACTTTATTTCGTAAATCTTCTTCGGTGTAGTCAAATGGGCGGCCTACGATTACACCTCTAAACTGTGTTCCTTTATTTTTTAAAATCTCAAATGCGCCAAATAGCTCATTAACCCCTTTTTTTATACTAAAATTTGAGAGAAAGAGTATCTGAGGCACCTCCGAATTTTTTGAAAGCACACTAGAGCCTACTTCTTCTACTGCAATTCCGTTGCCGACGATAAAGGGCTCACCTCCGTACACATCGGCTATATCCTGAAACAAAGCTCGTGATAAGCATATCACTTGAACGTCACGGAATAAATATTGAAAGAGCAATTTTTTGAATCGACTTTTGTCAATCTGCTCTTTCACTCCCTGAGTTCTTAAGTGATATAACAGACGATGCCCAGTCACTTTAAAAAGTACTGTATAGAGAGAATCTCGATAAAGGGCAAAGCCAAAAAGCGAGATGTTGAAGTACACTAAATCAGGTCGAAATCTATATAGCGTTAATACTAAGGCCAGAAAGTCGTTTATTGTTCTTAGGACCTTCTTCAAAGAAAACCTACCGATATCGTGAACATCGCTTGCTTGATTAGCATGAAAAGCCTTCATGACAAACCGATCGTTAATACGTTTGCTTTCGGCTACTGATTGGTTTCTAAGAGCAGCTCCGTGAACTGGCGGTGGAAAAGGGGCAACGAACAATATTTTCTTCAAAGTGCTATTGGCGGTTGTTGGGTGAAACCAGAAGTGACTCGTAGCTAGATACTACAGAATGAATATCATATCTTTCTCGGATGCTATTCGACAAATCATCTCTATCGGGTAGTTTTTGAGAAGCCTGAACCACTGTCTGTGCTAAAGCTTGTAAATCGCCAAACGGAACCAACCACCCGTTTTCTCCTGATTCAATCAGATCGTTTTGTCCGCCGGGCGAATCAAAAGCAATGATCGGGGTACCTAATGCCATTGCTTCAATTGCAACGTTTGGAAACCCTTCGTGACGAGAAGGAAGTACTAGCAAAGCAGCTTGCCGCATATAGGGATAGGGATTCTCTTGAAAACCAATAAAGCTAACCTGATCCTTTAAGTCGAGTTCATCTACCAAATCATATAATTCTTGAGCATACTCCGGATGCTCGTAGGTTTCTCCTCCCAAAATTGTTAAATGGTACTGATTAGGTAGATAGGCGATAGCCTTAATTAGCAAATCAAACCCTTTTTGATACGTCAGTCGGCCCACTGCTAATAATCGAATACGATCGGAATTGAGTACGTTAGTTTGCTGCTGAGCTAGTTGTTGTATCTTACTAAATATTATCGGGTTATTAACCACTACCGTTTGCTTGGGTGATATACCAAAATGGCGTATCAAATCTTGCTGCATATAAGTTGATTGGGCGATAACATAGTCTACTCTACGGTATAGCTGCCGATAGACCGAATCAATTATTGAACGAAGTTTGCCTTTTTTAGCAGTTACTACACTCAGAATATTTGACTCACGGGTCATTAATGCCCCCTGAAAGCGCAGCAACAACAATACAGGAATCACAATTAGGTTTAAGTGATTTACATTAAAAGTAAAAATGGTGTCTGGCTTCTGTTGATTAATAACCCGAGCTAGCGCTATTCCGGCGTACTTGACCCGGTAGACACCAATCAATATTTTTTGTATATCGGAAGGCAGTTGATCATAATAAACTCCGGGCCGAGTAACTACCACTACTGTAACGTCAAACTTGCTTAAATCAATGTGTTGAACAATAGTTGTAAATACCCGTTCAGATCCACCTCGATCTAAATTTGGGATAATAAATAATAATTTATGCTCATCGGGTTTTTTATTCAAGATAAGCCAAGTTTATCGTAGATGACTTGTGTCATTTTGCCCACCATTTGAGATACACTATAATTCTCAAGTACGTACTGACGATTCTTTCTCCCAATTTCAGCTTTTTCTTTCTGAGATTGTTTAGATAACATAACTATTTTTTCAGCTAATTCTTCTGGGTCATTTTCGTTAAAGGTAAAGTCTGAAGAAAGAAAGTTGTCAGTATTTGCTGATTTAGAACTTAGACAAACGCATTGGCAACTCATTGCTTCGAGTAAAGCATTTGGTGTCCCTTCAAATAACGATGGCAATATAAATACATCAGCTAGGTGATACAGCTCCCGCACTGATCGCTCTTGAGAAGATATAAACTCAACCCTATTAGTTACCCCTAAAATTTCTGCTGTGTTTTTTAGCCTCTCGATATATTCTTTATTCGTAGCTGGT
>CAKZPJ010000790.1 GCA_937138955.1 uncultured Flammeovirgaceae bacterium
TCTCGCCCACCTCCTATCGGCTAGACTCGCGGCGCCTGTTCTTGGCCTACTCTTGCTCAATCGCCACTTCGTCACATTCGCATCCGAACTGTGGTGCGAGAATCTGTTGATGATACTTACCTTCTTCGCCGCTTCGCTCTGGTGGAAGAAAAGCAATCCCTGGATTTGTGGCGTCCTCTTCGGGTTGGCGATCATGGCGAAGAAAGTAGTGCTGCCACTGCTTATCATCAAAGTTGCGTTCTTGCCCCCCCCAAGGATACTGCGCGGCAATTACCGAGTCGGTTGGATTTGCCGCGTAGAACCCACCCACGATTTCACCGCCGCCCCGCCAGTGCACCGTTCTTTCGTACATCCCCCGATTCGTCTGCACCTTCCAGTTATCAGCAGTTGTATTAACCGCCGCTTCTCGTTCGGAATGGCCTTGCAGTAGAAATGCGGTTTTGAACGAGATGATACCGTAGCTCCGCTCTACTCCCCAGTTCATCACCTCCGCTGCTAGTATATTTTCACCTTTTTTCAAAAAGGGCGAAAGATCTACCGTTTCGTACCGCCAATGGCGCATGTCGGCTAATTGCGGGCCATACACAACTTCTTGCCCATTCACATATAGCCGGTAGCGATTGTCGCCACTCACATGAACGATAAACTGTTCAGGTACAGATTCTAGCTCGAACGTATTTCTGAAATGAATAAGGTTATAAGCGGTTTTATCAATATCAGGATGCGTAATCCACTGGGCATTCCATTCTTCAGGATACTGCGGAAGCGCATGATGCGGATACTGAGCTAATGCATGATAAAAGAAGACACTAAACGAGAACAGTATGGTTAGTCGTAAGAATATTTTGTTCATAAGAAACGCAATACTACTGAACCAAATCATAGTAGTCAATCAGTTCAATACCAAGGCGGCGAATGGTTTTCTTCACTTCAGCATTGGTCAGCAAGTCGGTAACGCCCTGGCGGTCAGTCGCCACATTGGTGTAGCCAATATGGTTGACAGCTTGCACCTCAGGGTTATCGTAGGCAGGATGATCAACGAATAGATATTTACCTGGAGTAAGGTTTTCTAACATCGCAATAAAACTATCGATCTTCTGCTCAGCAGTTTCTTTTGATCCCTGATAGCGGGCTCGCTGTACTCCTAAATCTTCGGGGAAGATAGCCAGATCGTACTCGGCCGTTAGTTTTCGGACTACCTCCTTTACTCGCTCATCTAGATTCGTACAGCCCATGTGCCCGGTGACGTGCGTGAGCTGCGGAATTGCTCGTTTGGCTAATTCTATTTGTGCTCGCAACTCCTGCTCAACTTCCTCTAACTTCCAATCCTGAGCTTTCAGTGCGTATGCTTCTCCGTAGTTATCATTCGGCCAGATCATCGGATAAAAGTATCCATTGCTATCGGTTAAGCTGGGAGCCGACGTAACTGGTCGCCATTTTATGTTAGACCACTCGCTGGTTAAGGTCAAGTGAACGCCTACATCCAAATCAGGATATTCGCGTAGCATCTTAACGGCTTCAGGAAACCAGGGGGTGGGCACCATTACTTCTATTGACGTAGTAATACCATTTTTGTAGGTTTCAAGCATTGCCTCATTGGCGGCGTGAGTAAAGCCCATATCATCGCTACGAACGATTAATTGAACCGACTGAGAAAAAGCAGTAGTTGCTAACGAAATTACTAGCGTGCTACTGAAGAGCATTTTTGCTATATATGAATACATAGTTATGATATTTAGAATCTAAAGCTTGATAAGTCTGCGAATGAATTCAGCTTAAGGGCGAATAACTAATTTCTTACTTTCTACGACTACGTTCCTCTGGCGTAAATTTAACACATACACTCCTGGCGAAAGATTACTATTCACCATAAGCTCCGCCGACTGTTGGTGCTTTGCCTGGTACACTTCCTTACCCATCAAATTATGAATCTGTACCTCATCAAACTGGTAAGCCCCTTCCGGTAGGCGAACGGTAAATTGCCCCGTAGATGGGTTAGGAAAAACCGTCCAAGTATTTTCTATTTCATCATTCAGCGAAGTAACCGTAGAAACATCCGTGGTGAGCATGACGTACATGGCATTTTTTGGTAGCGTTAAGCTTAAACTTCCGTTATCAACCTCTACCGCCACCTGTCCAATTTCATAACCGTTGGCATCTAGCAAGTAGGCTGATTTTAAGCGGTCGTTCCTAATAGTTAAACCTACCTCCGTATTGGCTGCCTTCCAGGGTAGCTCACCGGTGCGCTCTACTTCAAAGCCTTCTACCGTTTCATCGCCCAATTCAAATGATGCTGGTTTTTCGCGGTAGCCCGTTAGCTCGTAGCGGGTGTTTGCCTGCACTAGTACTTCTTCTGAGGTTGATAACGGTTGCTCGTCCATTGCTACGGTTACCAAAGTGACGTACTCGTTCTTCAGTGTAAGAGATACATCACCCAACTCAATCGTTTCGCCTGCTTCACTAAAAAAACCGGACACTCCTTGCGCTGATGGAGCATTGAGGGTACACTGCCCTCGCTCGTAGTTCCACTCCAATTGCCCCGTTACGCTGGTTATCTTTTTTTCAGAAAAATTAAGCAACTCACCCAATTGCGGCGAAACCACAGAGTTGCTGGGATCGCCATCGTACTTTACTCGGACTGCGCCCGCCAGATAGGCTATCGGAGCTACTTCAGTAGCGGTAGGGTCGCCCTGCTGATCGTAGCTATCCCGGTTCGGGTCAAAACCTCCTTCTTCGGTAATCAATGGAATCTCTCGTTGATGCACCTGCTCGGCGCTTCGCTCTTCGTACACTACCGTTGAGGCGGGTTGTACGTAGCCCTTTCGGTAGAGTAATGCGTTGGCGGGAAAAGGACCAGTATGAGCGGGAGTAGCTGAATTAAACTTGTAAATCGGCTGCTCAAACTTGGGTTCGTTA
>CAKZPJ010000791.1 GCA_937138955.1 uncultured Flammeovirgaceae bacterium
GAGAAAGAGCATAGAATTATTTATGGTCTTCGGAATGCTAGAGATTCCTTTAGAATACTAAATGAGCACGAAAACATAAAGGAAAAAAGTGCTGATGCTATTATAGATTGTATTTCTAGCAACGAATTTGAAAAGTTTTATAAATTTTTTAGTATGAAAGAGAAGAGTTTTAACAGGCAATGTATCGCTTCATATAACTTAGATAAAAGAGAGTTAGCCTCAACAAATTGGTTTAAAGAGCGTATTACTCAAGTGCTTATCTAATTCCTAGTTGCTTCCACACTCACTGGCTTTTTCTTCTGAGCAAAGTATCGGCGGCGGAGAACCGATACTAAAGGCAAACCTATTATGGTAGGTAGTAACCAAGCCAGGTATTCAGGTTGAGTATGGACATTATTTACTAGAAAGGCGGTTAACGCTGCGATATAAGCTCCCGAAATACGACTGATGTGGTAGCGAATCCAGCTTTTATTCTTCATAACTTTTCTTCCACTAAATACTGGAATGTCTGAAATAAGCTGAGCCATTAGTATGGTTCCGAATACACCAACTAAAATAAGCACTCCAGTATTATTTATTCCAAACTGAGCGATGGTTTTCCAAATAGTAAATACTAATGCCATTCCACTGAATGCTAACAACGCCCAGTCTCTAAGTTCGCCTTTAGTCGCTCGTTTGCGCTTTAGTTGAAGGCCTCGGTAACCCGTTACCGTTGAGTAAAGTGTCAGTATTCCGACCATCAGAAGAAACGGGCTAAATCGGTAAATAGCTAAGACAAAAGCTGAGATCGCTACGAAGATCATTGCGTAGTAAAAGACTTTTCCCGTAGCATTATGTAGCTTTCCTCCTTTTTTAGCTATAAAGGGAACAATCCCGATGGTGAGTGCCGAGAAGCCAGCGATGATATGTAGTACTAAAATAATATTCCGAGAGGTTTCCATGAGCTTTGATTTTTTATTAAAAGTAGCGGGGAAATTATCTCGAGGCGAACAGAAGTGACCGAATGGTAAATACGTGCCGATGAGTGGTGAGAATCGGCTACCCAGTCGTTCGTTTGCTCTGGTTGAATTACCTACTTTGCAACGCAAAACGTATCGTTATTCACTTTTTAACCTATATCTCTTATGAAAGAATGGATTTTTTCTTCGGTGGACGCCCTTTTACCCACGTTTGTATCGGCTGTACTTCTTTACTTTTTAGTGATTCTCTACACGCGCATTTTCGGACTGCGAAGCTTCTCCAAAATGTCTAGCTTTGATTTTGCCATGACGGTGGCAGTGGGTACCATGCTAGCTTCCGCTATTGTTAATAAAAGTCCGAGCGTGGTGCAGAGTGGTATTGCTTTGTTGAGTTTGTATTTGCTGCAATCAATTATTGCCTTACTACGGCAGCGGGTAAGTTGGTTTAACGAGTCCGTAGATAATCAGCCAATTCTACTGATGGATGGGTCGAAAATACTGTCCAAAAATTTGAAGAAAGCTCAGCTTACTGAGGATGATTTACGATCAAAGCTTCGGGAAGCAAATGTTTGGAATTATAGCCAAGTAAAAGCAGTTGTGTTTGAGACCACCGGTGACGTTTCGGTATTGCACACCAGTCAGGATACTGAGCTTGATCCTGATATTTTGCAGGGAGTACGAGGGGTATCCCACCTTCAGTAGCTATCGGTGAGAATCTTCGTCTTCTAGCATACTCAAGTAGCTGTAGTAACGACTTTCCGAAATGTTATCAGTTTCTACCGCATCGCGCACGGCACAGCCGGGTTCATGTACGTGAGTACAGTCGTAGAATTTGCACCCCCCCAGCAAGGCTCGCATTTCGGGAAAGTAATCGCGTAGCTCGCCTTCGTTAATATCCATCAATCCTAATTCTTTAATACCGGGCGTATCAATGACAAAAGTTTGATTTTCAATCTGGAACATTTCGGCATAGGTAGTAGTGTGCACACCTTTGTTAGCAAACGTAGAAACCTCCGCAGTTTTTTGCTGAATATCCGGGTGAATCTGGTTAAGAATGGTTGACTTACCTACTCCTGAATGACCCGAGAATAAGCTTACCTTACCGTCTAAATGCTTGCTAAGTTGATTTACATCTTCAGTATCTAGTGCCGAAATGCTTAGGGAGCGATAGCCTATCTGCTCGTACAAATCCATGATAGCAGCTTGTAGCTCCTGCTGATCTTCATCTAGCACATCTGATTTATTGAAGACCAGCAATGCCGGAATACGAAACGACTCGGCTGAAACCAGAAAACGATCAATAAAACCGAGTGAGGTTCGAGGAAATACCAGTGTGACAATCAGGATAGCTTGATCGATATTAGCCGCCAGAATATGACCGTGGTGCGCTTTACGGGTTGACTTGCGGATAATATAATTTTCACGAGGTAGAATCTCAGTAAT
>CAKZPJ010000792.1 GCA_937138955.1 uncultured Flammeovirgaceae bacterium
CGATGGTCATCAGCACCGCAAACACTAGCACTCCGTGCACCATGTAGCGTTCTACCTGCCAAGCCCGTAAAGATTTATCGGACAACTGGCGGTAAGGGTCGCCTAATGTTTCGGCCAGGCCGCCGCAACCGCAGACCCAAGAACAGTACCAACGTTTGCCAAAGAAAAACACTAACACCGGCACCGCAATGATGATTAGAATGATGCCCCACACCAGCATAAACATACCGATAGTACCGTTCTCAATCAATTGATTAAGGCTGCTGGGGAAGAAAAAGTCGTAGTCAAGCGGCCAGATGTTTTTAAAGTCGAAGTAGGGATTGTTGAGCCGGATGAGGATTTCAGGAATCAGAAATGCAAAGGCGGTTTGGAAAAACATGACCGAAATGGTGCGGATGATCTGGTAACGGCTGTGGCGATAGTTGATAATCATCCGGATACCCATCACAAAAATACAAAGTGTATATAGAAAACCGTACAAGAAAAATTCTCCGGCCGGATTACCACTTAAGGCCTGACTGACCGGATCAACTAACAGAATCCAGTTCGTCATGTAGTAAGGATAGAAGTAGAGTACGATGTAAAATAAGATAAAGAAGGTGCCGACCAGAATGCCCAACCAACCCCGGTGCTTCAGAGCGGAATGGAAAATGTGATTATTCTTAATCCCCGGATGCTCTTCTACTCGGGGTAATAGATACATCAGTGCGCCGATAATGGCGGTGAGAAAAGTAACCAATAGTACGGTAAGCTTATTTTCAGCAATAAAGCCTACGGTAGATGCTTTCACGATGGCGGTTTTTAATCCTTTAGCGCGGTACTTATCGATGCCCTTTTGGCGGGTAATATCATTATTGATGCTGTTAACCTGACTGCTAAGCTGATTTTGTAGTTCTTCCTGACTGGCAAACTCGCGTCCTTCCAACCAGTTGGTGTAGTCGCGTAGCTTCTGGGCTTTAATTTTTCCAATGGTATCGTTAGCAAAGACTGAAGTGGCTATGTCCAACTGGTAGTTCCCGTCATTTTCTGAGATAATCTTTTCTGAAATATTAGTCGCTTCTTCGGATGAGATGCCGTATAGGTCGCTGACACGCTGGTTTACATCGCTAATCATTTCTTCCAGCGCTTCTATAAAAGCAATGTTGCTGCCGTAGGTTTTGCCCAGCATCTCGGAAGCTTCTTCCTGGGAAAGCCGGTAGGTAGTTGCCATTACATCGTCGTCGGTTGAGGACATTTGCTGAGCAGCGGCATTCATGTTCTTTTCTTCTTCCGTACCTAGCTGTTCAAGAAGAACTTCTTTGGTTAGTTGGTAATCTGATAAGAAAAAGATAGCGATGAAGAAGCCGAATCCGGCAATGAACAGGCCCAAGCCAATGATCTGAATAATACTTTTTCCTTGCATAGTTTGATTTTTTACAGTCCGAACAGGGCCGCGATGGCACCTTTACGCTTGCGCTTCACCGGACGGTCAGGGTAAGTGTTAGTAAATTTCTGAATGATTTCGTCTTCGTACTTCTGGTAGAATTCCGGATCAAAATTAGCCTCTTCCAGATGTTCCATCACGTATTGTACATTTTTCTTTTCCTTTAGCCAGCGGTCGCACACTTCATGACGGAAACGAATACCCATCAGGTTAAATCCGATTACTGTGCCGCTTTCGCGGTCGAAGGCAACTCGAACCGCCTTTTCTCCACCTTCGTGCTCCCAGTAAAATTGCTCCTCAAAATCTTTTTGCTGAGCATTCATCTGCCCGTATACCTGATACTCAATATCGAAGAATTTAGCCGAGTTGAAGAATACACCGGGTACGTACTTCATTGGCTGGCCGCAAATGGTTTTAGCCACGGTTTCGCCCTGCATCCGGCCACTGTACCAGATTTGCTCTAGAGGGCGACGGCCCGATGGCGGATTGCGGTGCTGAGCGCAGTCGCCCGCGGCGTACACATTGGGAATATTAGTACGTAATTGCTCATCTACCAGAATTCCCCGATAAGTTTCAATACCCGAGCCTTTCAGAAATTTTATATTGGGATGCACGCCAATGGTGATACCCACGAACTGACAGGGATGTTCTTCACTGTCTTCCAACACCACCGACGATACCTGCCCCTGAGAATTACCCTTAAATTCCTTTACACTGCGTTCGGTCAGCAGATTGATGCCATTGGCACGAATTTGTCGGCTAACCATCTTCGCCTCTTCAGGCGGTAGTACATGGCTCCAATATTCTTTTTCCCGAATGAAAAACGTCACCGGAATATGCCGGGTGTGCAGACACTCGGCCATTTCTACTCCAATTAACCCCCCACCGACAATCACGGCTTGTTTCACGCCATCGGTGTTGGCTTCCATCGCCTCAATATCCTGGTAGGTAATCATTCCCTGAATCCCCTTCAGGTTTTCACCCGTCCACCCGGCACGATTGCCGCTAGAGCCGGTGGCTAATAAAAGAACGTCGTAGTTAAGTGCTGAACCTTGTTTTAGATGTAATGCCTTATTCTCGATGTCTACTCGCTCTACGTAATCGCGAACCAAGCTAATCTCACTTTTCGGCCAAAACCAGTCTTCGTAGGGCTTGATGTGCTCATACGTCATATGTCCCATGTAGATGTACATGAGGGCGGTTCGGGAAAAGAAGTGATCGGTTTCA
>CAKZPJ010000793.1 GCA_937138955.1 uncultured Flammeovirgaceae bacterium
TTCTGCTCTAATTCCGAGAAAGTCTTAGATATTTTGTTCAAGGAACCAACCCGGTTGAGCGGCAAACGCACAATTCGAGATTGTTCGGCCAAAGCCTGCAAAATAGACTGTCGGATCCACCAAACAGCGTAGGAGATAAACTTAAAACCTCGGGTTTCGTCAAAGCGCTGAGCAGCTTTTATCAAGCCTAAGTTACCTTCGTTAATCAAATCGCCTAAAGGAAGTCCTTGATTTTGGTATTGCTTAGCAACCGATACTACGAACCTAAGATTAGCTTTGGTTAGCTTTTCAAGGGCTAACTGATCGCCGGAACGGATACGCTTCGCCAAATCTACTTCCTCGTCCGGGGTTAGCAAATCTACTTTTCCAATCTCCTGAAGATACTTATCAAGTGACTGACTTTCCCGATTGGTGATTTGCTTACTGATCTTGAGTTGTCTCATGCACGTGATTTCTTAATACGATGAATGTACCTAGGGATGCAACAAATATCTATTTTAGGATAGTTCCGATCTAATATGGATTAATTCAGATCAAGCACTTCCGATAAAGTAAATTTTATCGAAGAATAATTAGCAATTTTAGTGCTAATCGCGATTAGCTCTGTCTGGCTTAGGTAGTAAGGCTTTGCGGGAAAGACGATATTTTCCGGTCTTTCTATCGATTTCGGTTAGCTTTACTTTTAACTCTTCGCCTACCTCCATCACTCCCACTTAATTTCAGAAATGTGTAGTAAACCATCTTTACCCGGCATAAACTCAACGAATGCGCCAAACGGCATAATTGATTTTACAATTCCATCGTAGACTTCGCCTACGGTAGGCATAGCAACAATTGCTTTAATGCGTCCTAAAGCTTTGTCCATTGCAGTCTGATCGGTAGCGAATACATTGACGATACCTTGGTTGTCTACCTCTTCAATAACGATAGTTGTATCAGTCTCTTTCTGGATCTCCTGAACAACCTTTCCACCCGGACCAATTAATGCACCAATCATATCAGAAGCAATCTTCACTGTTTCGGAGCGAGGAGCATTAGGTTTCAGATCATCGTTAGACTTTGAGATAGTTTTAGCCATCTCTTGGAGGATGTGCATCCGCCCAGCGTTAGCTTGCGACAAAGCCTCCTTGAGTACTTCATAAGGTAATCCATCTACCTTTATATCCATTTGGCAAGCGGTAATACCATTTTCAGTACCCGTCACTTTAAAATCCATATCACCCAGGTGATCTTCATCGCCCAGAATATCGGATAGGATTGCATATTTCTTAGTTTCCGGATCACTGATAAGCCCCATGGCGATACCCGAAACCGGTCTTTTTATAGGAATTCCAGCATCCATTAATGCCATTGATCCGGCGCAAACTGTTGCCATAGAAGAAGACCCATTGGACTCCAGAACATCTGAAACTACTCGGATTGTGTAAGGATTGTCCTCATCTGCCGGAATGCATTCTTTAAGAGCTCGATGAGCTAAGTTTCCGTGACCAATCTCCCGACGTCCAGGACCTCGGTTGGGTCGAATTTCTCCGGTAGAGAAGGCAGGAAAATTATAGTGTAGCAGAAATTTGTTAGTGCCCTTCACCATCGCTCGGTCAATCATCTGCTCATCCAACTTAGTACCTAGCGTAACCGTAGTTAGCGATTGAGTCTCGCCTCGGGTAAATACCGCAGAGCCATGAGCGGTAGGCAAATAATTTACTTCCGTGTAGATTGATCGTACTTCATCGAGCTGGCGACCATCCAGTCGCTTTCGGTCGTTCAGTACTAAATCGCGAGACGCTTTTTTCTGAATGGAACTAAAGTACTTATGTACTTGGGCTAATTCTACTTCATGATCTTCAGGAAGCCCATCAATATATTCGTTCTTAAAAACTTTAAACTGGTTTTTCCTCTCATCCTTATTATCAATTCCTTGGCTAGCAACTGCGTACATCTTATCGTAGTACTGATCGTACAGTTGCTGATATAGTTCTTCGTTACGTTCGGGGGGAGTAAATTCTCGCTTCACTACTCCTAGCTCTTCAGCAAGTTCTTGCTGCGCCTTACATTGTAACTTAATCACTTCATGAGCAACCTGAATAGCTTCCAGCATATCAGACTCACTCATCTCCTTTGCTTCGCCCTCCACCATGATGATATTGTCGAGCGACCCAGCTATAATCAGATTAATATCGGCCGTGCTAGTTTGCTCTTCGTTAGGATTCACGATATATTCTCCACCTGACCGCACTACTCGTACTTCAGAAATAGATTCGGGAAAAGGAATATCGGATACAGCAATAGCTGAGGAAGCGGCCAGTGCAGCCAGTGCATCGGGCATTACTTGCGCATCAGCCGAGATAAGCATAATATTTACCTGAGTGTCGGCCATATATTCGTCGGGGAACATAGGACGAATGGCTCGGTCTACTAATCGGCTGGTCAGGATTTCGTGTTCAGAAAGACGCCCCTCCCTTTTGAGGAAACCGCCGGGTATTTTTCCAGCTGAAGCAAATTTCTCTTGATAATCTACCGAGAGAGGAAAAAAGCCCACGTCTTCTCTAGCTTCAGCAGCAGAAACCACCGTAGCTAATAACATAGTATCACCCATTCTGACGACCACCGCTCCGTCAGCCTGACGAGCTAACTTTCCGGTTTCAATGGTGATAGAACGACCATCGCTCAGTTGAATAGTTTTTGTTACTACTTGTGGTTGCATAGTGGAATTTTAATAAAATTATTTGTTGCCCAGAATAACCTTACACTGTCAAAATGGTGAAAGAAAGGATCCTTAGGTAAAGTAGAGAAAGTGGGCTAACCCGAAAAGTATCGATGAAGGGGGCTAACTCTCCCCCTTTCAGCTATTTTACTTACGTAAATTTAAATCAGCCAGAACAGCGCGATAACGCTCAATATGCCGATCGTGCAGATATTCCAATAGTCGCTTACGCTTTCCTACTAATTTAAGTAGTCCCCGGCGAGAAGCGTGGTCTTTTTTGTTTTGCTTCAAATGTTCCGTCAGATGAGCAATACGGTAAGTATACAGGGCTATTTGAGATTCAGCCGAGCCAGTATCAGACTTAGCCTTAGAAAGACTATGGTTTTCAAATAACTCTTGCTTTTTTTCAGAACTTAAGTACATGCGTATATTTTTACACTATGGTTTTAAAAACAGGGCACAAAGTTATCAATAATAATACTGATTTACAATATGATCTGCTTGGGTAAACCCATTTAAAAAGTTTTTTGTTCAAACTGCTGGCTTTTGTCTGCTCTTTTTCAACTGCATCACTAAGCGATCGATCAGAACCCGGTAAAAATCGCTTTCGAGCAGGCGAGCATCCAAGCGAGCTTGAATCAAAAATATGATACCGAACGGAAGTAGCACGATGTTAGGAAGCCACACCGCCAGTTCGGCACTCATTACCAAATCTTCAGCCCATTTCCGACTTATTTCGGTTACTACATAGAAAGCAATGAAAAAGCAGACGGAGATCAATACGGGTACTCCTAGCCCACCGCGTTTAATAATTGAGCCTAATGGCGCACCAATTAGAAACATAATTAAGCAAGACAGTGCTTGGGTTATTTTTTTATAGCTTTCGTAGGTATTCTTATGAATTTCTCTTTCCAGCCTTTTTAGCTTCTGAGCGTTAATCTGTAACGTGTTTTTGATTGTTCTACTTTGATTAAGTGCTTTAGCAACGATGCTAGCTTGCTCACTTTCGGTAATTTCCTCCTCTACTTGAGCTAGTAAGGCCGTATCAATTTCAGTTACTTCATGTTTTGTTTTAGTTGTCCCCACTTCTTCCAATGATTCTTGGATTTCCTGCCGTTGTCGCTTGAGGTTACCAGCTTTAGTTGCACTAGACTCCATACTCAGCAGCCCTCCCTGTCGAATATTTTCTACGCTATCTACCGAATCAATTACAACATCAGCTACCACAATTCGCTCTTCTAATCCTTCAGGCATGAGGGAATCGTAACGCAAATGGTAATTATAAAAATTCGTGGAACCGGCGAAAGCATCATACTTGATAGCTACCTTTTCGTATTGCATAGAATCAATTGAGGTAGCTAGTTGCTCCATTGTTTGCATACGACGGTGAGAGGCAAAAAACTCTTCTTTGGTTCGTTGAAGATCGAAACTTGCCAAATCAAAGATCATTTTTGTGGTATCGAAGTTGTTACGAACGAATTGCGCGTTACCCCCTCGTTGGTTGGAGCCAGTTAATAGTTTCGTTGTTTCTGAGTAACGATTTCCCTTAAATAATTCCAGCATCAGATAACGATCATTCTGAATGGTGTACATTTTACCCGAATCGGCTAGAATCACATTTCGGTTACCTAAACCTTCCGTGTGATCATAAATAATTACGTCTTTAATAGTCTCACCATCCGGGAACTTGTGGTTGATTTTAATCTCAAAATTGGGAATCCCTCCGTAAAAAACTCCTTCTCGAATATCTAAAGCGGGTTTCTTTTGCTTAATGTCATATAGCAAACTATAGGCTTTAAGATTAGCTCTGGGCACTAAAAAGTTGTTGGAAAGGTAAGCGATTACTGAGATCAGGCTAACCAAAAAGAAGAGCGGGCGCAACGCTCGAGTTAGAGAAATTCCAGCTCCTTTAATAGCGGTCAGCTCAAAGTGCTCACCTAAATTACCAAAAGTCATTAGGGAAGACAGCAACACCGCCAGCGGCAGGGCTACCGGAGTCATGTTAATACTAAAGTAAAACAACAACTCCGCAAATACCTCGGCTCCTAGCCCCTTTCCCACAAAATCGTCGAAGTACTTCAGCATATACTGCGTGAGCAGAATGAAGACAACCACCAAGAAGGTTAGTAGGAAAGGGCCGACGAATGACTTAATAATTAATTTATCAATCTTCCTCATACGTTAGCTATAACAGCAATCGCCGAAAAAATATTTTGAAATTAGCCAATTTTTCGGCTACCCGCCTACAATTTCTTTCAGGCTATCAGTGAGTTGTAGCCAGATTTCATAAAACTCTTCTTCATCATCAGCGGTCATAGAATCGGTAACGTTCAGAAAAACTGCTCCGGTGAGGTCGTTGGTATCTAATTGCATTTCTAAAAAGGACGCTTCATTTGAAGACTTATCCGAACCATTAAGAAAGTCAAAACGAACAAATCGATTGATGCGCTGCGTAGCTAACTTAGCTTGATGCTCTTCGCCATCCCATGAGAATGAAAATATTTTATCCTCATTAATTGTAACGTCATCAGCAAACCACTGTGACAGTCCGCTGGCGGTAGTAAGATAGGGAAACAGCATCTTGCGCGAAGCTTTAAACTCAAATTCGGCAGTAAATTGATGATTGTCCATACCAGTATAATTAGCATTTGCCTAAGCGACTCCGCTTTAGATAAATGTGTTTTGGGCAACTGCAATGTAGTTTTTTTTGATTGGATCGCCAACGGAACTTGATATTTTACTGGAATTAATGCTTGCAGTTCCCAAGCATCTTTGTAATTTTGCAATCCGTTTCAGATTAGCCCTTTATTGTGGCTTTTCTCTCGTGGTTATTTCAATGTAATTGTCTTTGACAATTGTTTCACGGCGAGGTAGCTCAGATGGTTAGAGCGCAGGATTCATAACCCTGAGGTCACGGGT
>CAKZPJ010000794.1 GCA_937138955.1 uncultured Flammeovirgaceae bacterium
TGCTTCTTTACCTTTTCTTCCATTTCTAATTCCAGCTTCTCTACTTCTTTGGTTCGTCGAGTAATCTGACTTTTTATTGTTCGAGTAGCTATTGTATTATCCGACCCCTTGGAAATCAGGCTATGAAGCTTGTTTTCTAGGGCTGTTCTTTGCTTCAGAAGTAGCCGTATCACTTCTTCCAACTCCATGCATTCCTCTCGATAGGCTATTTTAAGCTGCCATAATTCCGGCTGTTGCTGCAAGGCGTACTGCCTGATCATGCCAGCATCTGCTTTGTCTGTCTTATTGTGCTTGAGCCTCATTTGAATAAATCTTTTGATTACTAGAGGATTTACAACCGATACTGCATAGCCTTTTTGATGGAAGAATCAGGCAAACTGCTGGTGGTAACAACCCGTGGTCTCCTTTACAAGGTGAGCTTGGTTTTTCATCAATTCTTCAAGCTTGCTAAACCCTGATGCGTTGTTTTCTAACTTGTGATGACGATCGTGAGCAACATAAACATCCAAGACATCTTTAGAGATGTCAATTCTAAAATAATTAGTAACTTGATCCATAACATTTTATGTTTATCAAAGAACAAACTACCTGGATTTAACAACCTAAAAGCAGGCTCAAAAGACCTAGTGAACTGTCCAAATTCAGTGGTAGGAAAAGAGCGGGAACTATCAATGTTGACGGGCTGCAACCTTCTGTATAAGTTAGCCATATTCCACTCTTTTGTTCTTTATGTTTGCCAGTAAATTTAATGATTTGTAAACTTAGGTAGCGCATAAGTGGGTCAAGAAGAACGACAGGCCTAATCCTGCGTAGCCCAATCCTGATAGAACAATCAGCGACTACCATAAATCTATTAGGCAAGATCTACCATTGCTTTCTTATTGGAAGCAAGAAAGCGACCAATTAAAGCGTGGTAGCCCGAGTATTCAGCTGACAATGTTAACCAATTTACCAGAGAAGGCTTCTACTAATTTTAGCGAATACAGACCCTTTTTGTCTTACTTTCTTTCTAGCAGGTGCATTGAGAATACGCTTCGCTCTCTAGAAAAGGCGTTTAGAAACTTTGATGCGTCTGCCCATTTATTGAACGAAAAAACTCTTTTAGTACTATGATCTACATCAACGCCCTGAAATCTATTTATCTACTAGCATTCCTTTTGGGTGGGCTGCTACCAATCAACTTAACATTAGCCCAAGAAAATTCCGATGCCTGGATCAGAATCAACCAGCTAGGCTACTTGCCCGATGGAGTAAAGGTAGCGGTACTAGGAGCTAAGACGGAAAATGTGGAGACTTCAACCTTTACTTTGGTAAATGCCGAAAGTTCGGAAGTAGTACTAACGCAGGAAACAGGAAGAAACTTTGGTGAATACGGCCCCTTTGTTAGCTCCTACCGGCTTGACTTTTCGGATTATTCCGTACCGGGCAACTATTATCTGGAAGCTGGATCAGCCCAATCTCCTACGTTTGAAATTTCCGAAAAGATTTACAGCGGTTTGGCCGATTTCGCGCTGAAATACATGCGACAGCAACGTTGTGGGTACAACCCATACCTGAAGGATTCTTGTCATACGAAGGATGGCTATCCGGTGTACGGTCCCATAGACGAACAGCAGTTCATTGATGTAACTGGCGGATGGCACGACGCCAGTGATTATTTGCAATATTCAACTACCTCGGCTAACGCCACTTATCATCTCCTGGCTGCCTACCGCGACTTTCCCAAGGTATTTACCGACTTTCATTTGGCAAACGGATTGGAAGGACAAAACGGGGTAGCCGATGTGCTAGACGAAGCAAAATGGGGGCTGGACTGGCTGCAAAAAATGCACCCTCGCCCTGATTGGCTGTTTAATCAGATTGCCGACGACCGCGATCATCAGGGCTTGCGTTTGCCTGACCAGGATACTATTAACTACGGTTACGGACCAGGGGCAGGTCGTCCGGTTTATTTTCTCACCGGCGAGCTGCAGGGGCTGGGTAAATACCAGAACAGAGCCACCGGAGCCGCTTCTACTGCCGGAAAATTCAGCAGTGCTTTTGCGCTGGCGGCAAAACTATTTCAGCCAGATAGTACCGAGCTAGCTAAAACCTACCAGGAAAATGCATTTTCAGCTTATCAGTACGGGTTAGCCAAGCCCGGAGTTGGACAGACGGCTCCCAATCGGGCACCGTACTTTTATGAGGAAGATAACTGGGTAGATGATATGGAGTTGGGTGCCGCTTCGCTCTACCATCTGACCGGTGAAGTTAATTACGCTCAGCAGGCATTGGCGTATAGTGAAGAAGAGCCGGTAACTCCCTGGATGGGGGCTGATACCGCCCGTCACTACCAATGGTACCCTTTCCACAACTTTGGGCACTATGAGGTAGCTAAGGCCAGTGAGAGAGAGAAAAGAGATCAACTTATTGGTTATTACCGGAAAGGAATTGAGCGAGTGTGGCAGAAAGCGCAGCAAAATGCATTTTATCGGGGTATCCCCTTCATTTGGTGCTCTAACAACCTGACCACCTCTTTCGCTATTCAGTGCTACCTGTATCGCCAGTTAAGTGGCGACTACTCTTACGTCGCTCTGGAGCAAGCTTGTCTCGACTGGCTTTTCGGAACCAATCCTTGGGGCACCAGTATGGTGGTAGGGCTACCGGAGAAGGGAGATACGCCTATTGATCCGCATTCGGTATTTACCTATTTGTATAAGTATCCGGTGGATGGCGGTCTGATAGACGGCCCAGTTTACGGTAGCATCTACAATAACTTAATCGGTATTCAGCTGATCAATCCTGATGAATACGCAGCTTTTCAGTCGGATCTGGTAGTGTACCACGATGATTTTGGCGACTACAGTACCAATGAGCCAACGATGGACGGTACGGCTTCGCTGATCTATTTGCTGGCAGCCAAAGAAAGTGGTTCCAAGGAGGGGGCTGCTCCCGGAAAAAAGTAGTAACAGACACTCACGGAGCTATCATCCGCGGAGACGTCGCCTACCCCAAAATAGCCCTAGTGCTCACTGCCGATGAATACGCTGATGGCGGTGATCATATTAAGAGAGTTCTCAAAGAACAAGAAGTACCAGCTTCATTCTTTCTCACCGGTAACTTTTACCGCAACCCAGATTTTAGCACGCTTATCAAATCATTGAAAGCCAATGGGCATTATCTTGGCGCGCATTCCGATCGCCACCTACTCTACGCCGATTGGGAAAAGCGAGATAGCTTGCTAGTAACGCGAGAAGAGTTTACGAAAGATTTACTACGCAACTACCAGCGAATGGCGGAGTTCGGTATTTCAGAAAAAGATGCCCCTTATTTTTTACCTCCTTACGAATGGTATAACTCCCAAATTACTGAATGGACAAAAGAGGCGGGCTTTCATTTGGTCAACTTCAGTCCGGGTACCCGCTCGGCTGCCGATTATACTTATCCCGAAATGGGTGACCGCCACGTATCTTCCGAAGCAATTTATCAGTCGATTATGACCTACGAGCAAAAGGATGAACACGGATTGAATGGATTTATTTTATTGATTCATTTAGGAACCGACCCTCGCCGGACAGATAAATTTTATTACCAGCTTGATTCCCTGTTAACCACGCTTAAGCAAAAGGGCTATAGTTTTGTTAGAATTGATGAACTGCTGGAATGAAACACTAAAAATCAGGATACAGCATCTTGATCATTACCAGTACAGTAGCTAAGTAAATAATTGTAATCGGCAGACCAATACGGAAGAAGTCGCGAAAGTTATAACCTCCCGGACCGTACACAATAAGATTAGTTTGGTAGCCAATAGGGGTGAGAAAAGCAGCTGAGGCTCCGTAAGCAATACCTAAGTATAGTGGCATACCATCTATCTGTAAAGTATTACTAACGGCGTAAGCCAAAGGAAACATGATGGAAACGGCCCCTACATTGGTAATAAAAGAAGTGAGGAGAGTAGTAATACCTAATAGACTTGCTAGCACTGCCATGGGTCCTAACGATGCAGTAAGATTCAGGATTTGCTCAGCCAGCAACTCACCGCTTCCGGTAGCAATCATCGCCTGACCTAGCGCCAGCGAAAACACCAGAATACCGACCATATTCACATCAACATCGCGTTTTACGTCGGCCAGAGTTATCATTTTGAGTCCGACCATAGCGGCAAAAATGAGCAGTAATGCGATGAATAGCGAAACAAATCCTACGAGCAAAGCTCCAATAGACACCAGCACCGCTACCAAAAATAATAGCGTCTTTTTACGTTTGGGTTGTAGGAACTCCTTTACCTGAGTAACGATGAAAATATCCCGATACAAATCTACCCGATTACGGAAGTCGTGACCAGCGTACAGCAGTAGCAAATCACCTTGTCGGAGTTTAATCTCCCCGATTTTGCCACTCAAGCGTTCTCCATTCCGGTGAATAGCGACAATAGCGGCATCGTAGCGCTGGCGAAAATCAATTTCCTTGGCGGTGTAGCCAATTAGATTAGAATGAGCACCAACAACTGCTTCAATCACTTTTACAGCATCTCGCTTTTTAGTCTTATCGTACTGTGGCAGCACCAGTCCTCGCCCGTTATTAGTAAGGTCGAAGATAAATTCGGTGGCCCCGGCAAAGATTAGCACGTCGCTTTTTTGGAGCTTTTCGCGAGGTTCTACTGGGGAGATTACCTGTTTGGCTCGGATAATTTCTACCAGATACATTCCCCGGAGGTTTCGCAACCCAGCTTCAGTAACAGTTTTTCCGATCATTGGAGATGATCTTTCTAAAGCCGTCTCTACTAAATACTCCCGTTGATTTTCTTTGAATTTATTCAGAATATCCTCATGGTTAGGTAGCAAGCGGTAACCAATTAGCACAATAAACAGAATACCAAGAACGCAAACTGCCCCACCAATCAGTAGTAAGCTTAGTCCTGAAATACTCCCTACCCCGTTGCTAGTCATAAAGCCGTTTAGTACTAAGGTGGTAGAGGTACCTACCAGCGTAATCATTCCGCCCATAATGGTGGCGTAAGACAGTGGAATAAGTAATCGCGAAGGGCTCACATTATACTTCCGTCCCCAATTAAACACATAGGGGGTCATTAGTGCCACTACTGGAGTATTGTTGACAAAGGAGGATAAAGCAGCTACTTGCACCATCATTCGTAACAAAAAGCCCCGGTAGCCTAGCGGAGTGTCGCGTTTACCTAGGTGATAAAAGCGGTCGATAAAGGATTCAATCTGAAAGTTTTTACTTAGCGCTGAACTCAGTACCACCAACAACACTACACTAGCGATAGATTCATTAGAAAAGCCCATCAACATTTGCTCAGGAGTGATGATCTGAAGCAGTACTAACCCTAGTACAATACCCAAAAAGCCAACCGCTGGACGTACCCACTCGCGATAAATGGCTACAAACAGCAGCAGAATGCTTCCTAGCGTGATAATTTGCTGAAGATACTGAGGCAGCATATGGAATCTTAATAATCTACTTAGAGCATGTTTAAATTTTATCCTTTGGGCTGCAAAGGGCTATTTCGGTGCATGAGCTTCGCGTATTTTTCACAAAATAGCTATGGCTATTCTTTGAAATATACACTCGTCAGCCCCCGAAATAGCTCCTTCTCGCTTACAAAAACAAAACTTAA
>CAKZPJ010000795.1 GCA_937138955.1 uncultured Flammeovirgaceae bacterium
TGATCATTGTAAAGAACATTCTCTTCTTTTGTACCATCTGATACCGTAACCTGGTATTGTGTAGTACCTTCTTTAGAAACCATCTGCTTTACCGAGGTAACGTCCCACATAGCGTAGTCAGATCCCTCAAACGAAGTTTTAACCATGTCTGGCAGTTGGTCAAATTCAATATCTACTGCTTCAGCTGATGCAGTGATAGTTTCTTACGGCTGGGTTTGCTCTTCAACCTGAGCAAAAGTTGAAAGGCTAAACATGAAAGCAGCCGCAAACATTGCAAAAAATAATTTCTTCATCTTCGTAAAAATTTAAGGTTGATAATCATTCGACCTATTAGAAACTTTGTGCCAAAATGTAAATTGTGCCCTATCAGCCAAGTATTAGGCTTGTTGGTTTATTGAAGCAGTAAATACTGTAGCGTACCGGTAGCCAAAAAGTACGCTAACTGAGGAAGTTGTCCCCAGTTTGAGATGTAAATTAGTAACTTTCTTCCTGACTAGGGAAGTCAAGAGATTTTACATCAGTGATGTAATTCTTTACCGCTTGGTCAATTATTGATTCCAGGTCAGCATAGCGACGTAAAAACCGAGGATTAAAATCTTTGGTAATACCTAGCATATCATGCATCACCAAAACTTGCCCGTTGGTACCAGCCCCTGCCCCAATTCCAATGGTAGGTACTGAAAGTTGTTTAGTAATTTTTGCCCCTAATGCAGCCGGGATTTTCTCAAATAATACCCCAAAACACCCACATTCCTGTAATAGTAAAGCATCTTGCATGAGTTTATCGGCTTCCTCTTTTTCTCTAGCCCGAACTGAATATGTTCCGAATTTATAGATAGATTGAGGGGTTAGTCCGAGATGACCCATCACTGGAACGCCCGCACTGATAATTCGCCGAACTGATTCCTGAATTTCTTCGCCACCTTCTACTTTTACCCCGTGGGCACCTGACTCTTTCATAATACGAATGGCGGATCGGAGTGCTTCTGAAGAATTACCTTGATAATAACCAAATGGAATATCTACTAGTACGAACGCCCGCTTTACTGCTCGTACTACAGAGCTTGCGTGATAGATCATTTGATCAAGTGTAATGGGTAAGGTAGTTTCATGCCCAGCCATAACGTTCGATGCGGAATCACCTACCAAAATAATATCAACTCCAGCACCATCTATTAAAGTTGCCATAGAATAATCATAGGCGGTTAACATGGCTATTTTTTCACCCCGATTCTTCATTGCTAAAAGCTGATGAGTAGTAATCCGCTTAATATTAGCTGATGAATTAGATTGTGTAGACATAAGTAATAAAGATTGAATAGAAGTAAATACAGTTGTAGACCTTAAGGTTCTAACTAATCAATGCATTTAGAAAGATAATACTGCTTAGAATAAGTAAGATACACCAATGTAATATTTGAGAAATGTCAGTTAAATAACAAGGTGCTAAGCACATATTAGAAGCACTTATTAGCAAAAACAGAGGTTTTTGAGTATAGTTTAACGGCATATAGTCAAATTATGGAATCAATTAGATAAAAGATCGTTTTCATATTTAGGTAACTTATTAGGAATTCCTCTGGATTACGATAAATTTCTACCTTTATTAGCGTTAATCAAATACCGTGGAATGATTACTATAAACTAATATTTATTTGTATATTATTTATATAATATTGCATTATATAAACTAAATAGCAGGTGTATGTATCGTTATCCTGAATTAATGAAAGTACCTGAGATTGCTGAACGTTTCTATAGCGAATTTAGAGATGTATTGCCTCAGGAGAAATTTTTTACTGAATTTCGCTTTGTTGATTATTGTGATGGTTTTCAATGGGCATTTTATAGACACCTGCTGAACAGCCAAAGCAGCTTTTTTAAGGTGAATTCCCAAGTTCGCTCTTATTTTCACGATAACTCTGGCTATGTGAAGCGTCTGGCACTGTACGCAATTTTCGTAAAAGAGTGTATGGAAGAGACTGGCGAAATGCTGTTGGCGCAGGAGTATTACGAACTAATGCCTAAGTTTGAGTCTTCTCAAGGCAAAATACTAGACTTAGTCAATATGCTTATGGGAGATTCTCTTTAATTTGATGGTAAGTATCGGTGCTTTTCCATTAGTGATCTTACCTTATCAAGCGGTAGTGCCTCTATGATGTGGTTGTTTCGACCGGACATAGTTTCAGCGAAAAACATAGAGTTAAGAATAGCCTCCTCGGTAGCTTCTATTACGGCCCAGAATAGTGGAGTCATATTCTTGTTCTGTACTTCTTCGCTATTCAGTACGATAGAATCTGATGGCAATATACGAGACGTTAGAGCCGTTGAGAACGCAATTACATAATCGCCGCTACCATTAGAAGCAATGCCTCCGGTGCGGGCTAAACCAAAAATTGAACGTTTTGCCAAGCGTTTTAAGTTACGAGCTCGTAGCGGAGCATCGGTAGCCACTATAATCATGCAAGAACCATCCGCTTGTTGCTGAAATTGTTCTTTCCAGTAAGAATTGAGCGTAACCCCCACCGGGACTCCTTTAATCATAAAATTACCCCCGAAATTAGTCTGTACTAAAACACCAACCGTATAGCCACCAAATTTAGAAGGTAGCTTGCGAGAAGAGGTACCGATTCCGCCCTTAAAGCCAAAACAAACCGTACCCGTACCCGCCCCCACATTGCCTTGCACAACACTATCAGGGGTTGCTTTACGGATTGCCGCTAGCACATCTTTTTCTGTAATATGCCTACCCCGAATATCATTTAAATAGCCATCATTCGTTTCACCGACTACGGCATTTACTGATCGTACTGCTGAGTTCAGCGGCTGATGTAGTGTATAAGTGATTAATGCTTGAACGGCTGTAGAAACGCTTAACGTATTAGTTAAAACAATGGGCGTTTCCAAAGTGCCTAGCTCATCCATCTGAGTAGAACCCGCTAGCTTCCCAAAGCCATTTCCGACGTAAACGGCTGCCGGTACTTTCTCCTGAAACAGATTACCACTGTGGGGCAAAATAGCGGTCACTCCGGTACGAACACTATCGCCTCTAATAAGCGTGTTATGCCCCACTAAAACGCCGGCTACATCGGTAATAGTATTTTTAGGTCCGGTAGGTATTACACCAATTTCAAGCCCCATTTTCCGTACAGAATTTCGCTGGGCGGAGGTATTATATACAATAAGGAAAAGAAGTAGCGTAAAGGAAAATGATCGGGTCAAAATCACATTTTGTTACGTCCGATCCGCTTCATCATCATAGAGTAATCAATGAAGTATAGTAGCCGAATAGATACGCTATTGCTTTGAGGAGAGGTAAAGGTATTTTCAAGGTTCGTCATATAGTCGTGCTGTAGTATGTCTTCATCGCGAACTATGTTATTTTTCCAAACTACGCTAATTTCGCTGGCTGGGGCAAAAGCGTAAGTATAAACCATATCAATGTTGAACGTATTGTAGTTTCGGTTTTCGTTGCCGTCGTAGTCGCTGTCGAGTAATTCGCCTTCATCGCCCAGCGTATAGAATTCCTGATAATCAGCCTCTGACCAATAGTGGCGCATTCGGAACGAAAGATCCATCCGATTATTAAATGTATACTTGGTGCGGAAAATATTACTGATGGTATTTATGTCCCGTCGTCCGAAGGTTATCAAGTGAGTTTCATCGATCTGTTCCTTTTCGGCAAATCCAACATCGTTTGCCCGAGTCTGATACACTAAGCTACTGGAAAAGCTAAGCTTGTTGTTTACTCGAAAGCGAGGGCTAAAACTTAGATAAACCCCTTCTTGACCATCAAAATCGAAATCAGTGTACCCTACGTATCCGCCGAGTGATAACTGATTGCGACTATCGGAGCGCATTGAAACCCCAAAATTATGATAGGCCGGTTCAACTACATACTTTCCTTCTACTCGAGGCTCAAAGTAGTCGTAGCGTTGAACCGGAGCAGACTCATAACGCAAACTCATAGATAGAAAATTGCGAAAGGTGCCCCGAGCCGAAGCAGACACATTGAACTGTGTGAAAACCGACGGGGAGTACAAGCGTTGATAGCGAAAATCTAAATCGGTGGAGAGGTTCAGCAGATTCCAGAACGGCTGGTAGATATTATATCCAATATTAGCCGAGGTGCGTACTTCGTTGTTAGCTCGCAAAAATCCTAAGTCGTTAGGATCGTAGGTGTCGCTCTCAATATAGCTTGTGATGGAACTACGGAAATTTCCTCCGACTTTAGCTATGGTAGCCGATGACATAAATCCAAACTCGTTACCATCCGCCAAACCATATTTCTGAGAAACTGCTCCCCGACCAAAAACGGCGTATTCATTCTCCCGGTTGGCTAACCGAAAAGTGGTACCAGTCAAATTTGCGTCGTAATGATGCCCTTGGCGAAGCACGTTGGTATTGACCAGACTAACGTAGGAGTTATTAGGTAAGCTCTGGTCAAATGCTAGAACATTATAGTTAGTGAAGGGATCAGTCAGGACTTCGCGCACTTCGTTAGTTTCGGTATCTCTTACGCGAGCAAAAGAACTGCCGGTCATTGCATTAAACACTCCCATACCAAAACCTTTGGCAGTTCGCCCAGACAGTTTAGTAGCATTAATTAGGCTGCTTTCTATGGGATTGGATATAATTTCCTCGGTATCAAAAAGCTGATCCTCTACATCGCCGTATAGTAAAGGTCTGCCTCCAACCCGGCGAGAGTAGAAGAAATCGCCTTTATTAAAAAGATCAGTGCCTTCTTTAAAGAATTGGCGATTTTCATCGAACTGAACTTCGAAGGGAGAGAGATTAAGCACCTGATTATCAGAAACTACCTGCCCAAAATCGGGAACCAGGATCATATCAAGTGTGAATGCGTCATTAATTCCGTAGCGAAGATCCATACCACCGTTAAACTGGGAATTGGCTGAAGCCGGATTATTAGGGTCGCCGGAATAAGTATCGTGATAAGCGGAAATGTAGGGAGATATAGATAGCCTCACTGGAGATTTTACGTTAATAACCCCTGCCATACGACCAAACTGGTTAACGAAACCGTTGGTCTGCGGGTCAATTTCACTCCAGTAATTTCGTTCGTTATTTCGCTGAATAGATCGCCGAAAGTTAACGCCCCATTCCTGAATAGCTGTTTTAGGAAAACGAAGCGCAGAAAATGGAATTTCCATTTCTACGTACCAGTTAGAGCCATCCATAGTAACTTCACTGAGCCAAGCAGCATTCCAGCTCTCATCTCGTCCCATAGCCGTCCACCGGCGATCAATCTGCACTCCGGCAGCCGAAACCGAAAACTCAAAGGCATTTATATCATCATCGTAGGTATCAAAGTAAACTCCAAACACGTCGGAGAAACCAAAATCATCGCGCTTAGTAAATTCACGCATGATACTATCTGGTGAAACATCGTACAGATAGGCACCAATGTAGATTGAATGATTATCGTAAAGTATCTTTACTTCAGTAGGAACAGATGGTTGACCACCAGGATTGGGAGCGCGCTGAACAAAGTTCATTGCCGAACAGCGCGTCTTCAGCCATATTTCTTCATCTAAAACCCCGTCTATTTTAGGAGGAGCGGTAATGCGAGTGGCGAATAGTGTTTTTTGTGGTGTGTCGTCGGCGAAGCCAAACGAAGGGAGAAGTAATAAAATGAGGAAAAAAGAAACTTTGAATTTGAATGACATTAAGCGTCTGAGGCTATAGATGAAAAACTTGCGACAATTAATTGAAATATGATTTTAAAAAGAGCAGTATTGCTCAAAGTTCTTTAATCACATTCTGAATGTAAAAAAGTAAATATTATAACAAATAAGCAGAACAATTAGGCCATTAATAGTACACTTGTATTTTTGCGAAATATATCAAGATTTAACAACTTCTTTACGATCCTGTCAACATTTTAATTTCAAGGTAGCTAATTTTGTAACTGAATGAAAGTAAGATTTATTGTTTTTTTCCTTTTAACGGCCATTTCTCAATTTGCATTATGCCAAAAAATTCAAGTTACCGATCAAAAATTACAACCGATTGCAGGTGTAATGGTTGTAGGCGCAGATCAAACAACATTTTCTCAGACTGATGAGGATGGAAATGTCGCTTCCGAAATATTTGCAGCAAATGATACAATCTATTTCCAGCACCCAGCTTTTCAGCCCGTTAAAATCACTCTCAGCAGGTTGGTATCTCGCAACTGGAGGATGATTTTGAAAGAAAATGTAGTTGAGTTAGACGAAACAGTAGTGCTGGTTAACCGCTGGGAACAACTACCCGAAGAAATTCCCCAGCAAATTACTTCCATACGTTCTGACGATATTCAATTTTTTAATCCGGGAACCGCTGCTGATGCTCTGGAGCAAACGGGTGAAGTATTCGTGCAGCGCAGTCAACTGGGAGGTGGAAGTCCAATGATTCGGGGGTTTGCTGCCAATTCGGTACTAATTGTAGTGGATGGAATCCGGATGAATAACGCCATTTATCGCAGTGGTAATTTACAAAACGTAATTAGCATTGACCCCGCCCTAATTGGTGAAGCCGAAGTGGTTTTTGGCCCTAGTTCAGTTATTTACGGCAGCGATGCACTGGGAGGAGTAATGGATTTTCATACTTACCAACCTGCATTTGGTCTATCAAACAAACTAGAAACCAAAGCACAAGCATTTGTTCGCTATAGCAGTGCAGCCCACGAAAAAACCGGGAATATTCGTCTTGACTTGAGTAGTAAGCGACTAAGCTTATTGTCTAGCATTACCTTCAGTGGCTTTGGTGATTTGAGAGTCGGGAACCAACGCCCGGCCGACTTTCCTGATTTAGGCAAGCGTTTTAAATACGTAGTTCGAGAACAAGGGCAAGACACGCTGATCCGAAATGAGAATGTAAACCGACAGGTTCCTTCGGGCTACCAACAGGTAAGCGCCATGCAGAAAATTCGTTATCGCCCGTCAGATTGGGCCGAGCTTACCTACGGGTTTTTATTGAGTACAACTTCTGATATTCCTCGTTATGACCGACTTACTGAGAATACTAAAGATAGATTGCCGCGTAGTGCTGAATGGTACTACGGTTCTCAACGCTGGATGATGCACTACTTAAAGGGAGCATTATACAATGCCAATCGGTGGTACGATGAAGCAAAGCTTACCATAGGCTATCAGCAGGTACAGGAAAGCCGTTTTGATCGGCGATACAAAAGTAATTCGCTAAGGAGCCGTACCGAAGACGTTAACGTTTGGACACTAAACTTCGATGCTGATCGTCAGTGGAACGCCAAACATCAGTTGTTCTATGGTGCAGAATACGTGGTGAATGATGTACAATCGACCGCGTTCCGGGAAAATATTGAAACCGAGATACGTAAGTCTACTAGTACTCGCTATCCCGATGGGGGAAGTCAATACCAAAGTGTAGCGTCGTATGCCAGCTATAAATTTAGCCCAAACCCTAAAACTACGTTCACCTCGGGTTTGCGGTATAGTTACGTATGGATAAATGCTGATTTTGATAATAAATCATTTTTTGATTTTCCGTACGATCAGATTAATCTCGGTACTGGGGCAATTAGCGGAAGTATAGGTATGACCTATCGTCCAACTGATCATTGGCAGTTTAACTCAGTTGCATCATCCGGTTTTCGCGCGCCAAATGTGGATGATATTGGAAAAGTATTTGACTCAGAACCAGGTAATGTGGTTGTTCCCAACCCCAATCTATCGCCAGAATATTCCTACAATGCCGAGGTAGGAGCTACTTTTCGGTTTTCAGATGAGTGGAGATTGAACGGAGTGCTGTATGGCTCACTGTTGCGAAATGCGATGGTTCGTCGGGATTTTACCTTTAATAATCGAGATAGTATTGTGTATGACGGCGTGCTAAGCAATGTACAGGCAATCACGAATACTGGTCGGGCTTATATCTGGGGCTACAGTTTCCAATTAGAAGGTGATCTGTTTGACCACTGGAAACTGAGAGCTACTTTCGCTGATAATACCGGACAAGATACCGAAGAAAACGTTCCACTGAGGCATGTAACTCCGTGGTTTGGGCGAACAGCACTAACGTATCAAAAAAACAAATGGCGGGGAGAGTTTTTTGTGCGCTACAATGGTCCGGTGGCTTGGGAGGATCTAGCTCCAACGGAGCAAAATAAGCCCCACATTTATACTGAAGATGGTTCACTAGCTTGGTACACGCTTAACCTGATGGGTTCCTACGAAATTATTCCTGAATTTACTCTTCAAGTGGGAGTGGAGAATATGCTGGATAAGCACTACCGACCCTATTCATCGGGCATTAGTGCACCGGGTGTTAACATCATTGTAGCAATGCGGGGTAGGTTATAGCAGCTTTTTACAAGGAGACTCTGCCACCAATCAATTCTTACGACCAATCTTGAATCCAGCGAAGTAATTCCGATTGGGAGCAGGTTGGTAATATCTTCCGCCAAAGGCATTAATATCGTTACCTAAACTGTAAGTTTGATCTAGCAGGTTATCTACTCCAGCAAAAATTTCTAACTGCCAATGGGTGTTTAAGGCCGTACGGTATCCCATCTTTGCCTGAACCAGATGATAGGCATCCGCGTACACCGAATTAGCATCGTTGAGGGGAATCTCGTCGGTGAAATTGTAGCTTAGATTGGCGTAGAAACCAAGGCGGGTTTGTAAACGCACTGTAGTAACCCAGACGTGGGGTGCAACTCCGGTTAGTTGATTTCCTGAAAAGTCTTCATCCTCTTTCTGATAAGACTCAAACGTAAAATCGTGTCGAGTGTAGGCCGATTGAATTTCCAGCGAGCTAATAGTCTGCTGAGTGTTCTGAATGACAAACCAAGTGGTAGCAAGTTCGAATCCAATTTGATCAGTACTACCGGTGTTAGTAAATAACGTAGTACCTCGTTCTGATTCTCGTTGTACAATTGTTTCGCTCAATTGAAAGTAAAAGGCCGAGGCATCTAGTTGAAGTCGGTTATTCCAAACGAGCCCTCGTAAACCTAACTCATAATTAATACCTCGTTCGGGTTCTAAACCCAAATTGATGCTACCTTCATTCGTTCGTACCTCCTCAATGGTTGGAGGAGAAAATCCCAAACTTACATCGCCCCGGATAGCCAACTGACTGTTCAGTTGCTTAGTCATCCCTATGTGGGGAATCCAGACTGGATCGAAACTTCTTCCTACCTGATAACTACTATCCAGAGCGACATCCACCAACCGATAAATATCGTAGTCGAGCCAATTACGGCTTAGACCGGCAGTAACAAAGAATCCGTTAGGTAGAGTGAAGTCGGCTTTAGCGAAAAAGATCGCTTGGCGAGTGCGAAGTTCATCGTCGAAATTCAGCGTGTCAGGATCGCCCATATTATTACCAAAGTTACGAGCTACATTGGTAGCTGTTTGAAATTCTACACCTGCCGTGTAACGAGCTTCTATTGCACCAAAAGCATGATCGTAGTGAAATCGAGTGCGCCCACCGCCCCCTTGTCGACTGTCGCGCTTGTAGTCGAAGTTGAAGGGGTTCTCAAAGGAGCTAAAGTTACCGTAAATAGTGGTTTGATTTTCTAACTTCTCGTTCCA
>CAKZPJ010000796.1 GCA_937138955.1 uncultured Flammeovirgaceae bacterium
TTACTTAGCAGCAAATTATCGCAAGAGACTATGGCTGTCTTAGACCGCTTGAGTCGAAAAGACATTTAATACTCGAAAATTCAGAAGTCTTTCAAT
Organism: uncultured Flammeovirgaceae bacterium; assembly: GCA_937138955.1. GTDB lineage: Bacteria > Bacteroidota > Bacteroidia > Cytophagales > Cyclobacteriaceae > Tunicatimonas. Next base: position 97 of record CAKZPJ010000796.1, read on the forward strand.
CGCTTATCAAAATATTTAGAACCATTTTGTCTATACACTCGTTGCGCACATTCGGAAAACTTAGACAACAATTAAAGTGAAGGCAAAATATTTAATCATTCCTTTTTGCATAGCCACGCTTACTTCTTTCGGACAGTCAAAGGCTAAGTTCTCAAAAGAAGAAGTGATGAAAGACTTAGGAGTCTTGCGTGAATCACTACTAGAGGCACATTATGATCTGTATGCTTACACTACAGAAAGAAAATTTGATGCAGCTTACTTAGAAGCAAAAAGCAGTATTACCCAAGATTCGTTGAATTTATTGGAAGCCAGTAGCCATTTTCAACGATTAATCTCTGTGGTGAATAATGGTCATACAGAAATTGATTTTCCGGGACAGTCATATGGTGAATATGCCTATGCGGGTGGTACTATCTTTCCATTAGAAATTGCCTTTGAGTATAGTAAACCACTAGTAAGGAAGAATTGGTCAGATAATGATCGTATACCGATAGGCGCAGAGATTCTGAGCATTAAAGGAAAGTCCATCTCAGAAATTCTTTCAAAGATATATCCCCAGATATCTGCTGAACGTCCTTATTTTAAAAATGCTAAAATAGAGCTGTATTCATTTCCTAGACTTTATTGGCAGGTCTTCGGAAGGCAGGATACTTTTGAGGTTAAAATCCGGTCGAACGAAAAAACTAAAGTGTATTTGGTAAAAGCGGTAAACCTAATAGAAGGTTTCGAGATGAGAAGAAACGAAGTGCTAAATGCTCAAATGATATTAAAATTCTACAAGAAGTCGGCCTACTTAAACCCAGGAAACTTTGCGGGTGATGAACAGAAATATCAGCGATTTATTGATTCTTCTTTTATTGAAATTAGCAGAAAGAACAGCGAAAATCTGATCATAGACTTAAGAAATAATGCTGGGGGTGACAATGCATTCAGTGATTATCTGGTATCCTATTTCGCTGATAAATCTTTTAAATGGAATTCTGAATTTACTCTTAAAACAAGCCAATTTCTCAAAGAGCATATCAGACAGAATAACGACACAACCGATACTTATTTTCAGCAAATACTAGCGCACAAAAACGGAGAGATCTATGATTACGAGTTTGACGAATATGAACCGCAACCCATAGAAAAACGATTTGCGGGTAAAGTATTTGTTTTAGTCAACAGACAATCACATTCTCAATCAGCCGTGGCGGCGGCTCAAATTCAAGATTATAACTTTGGAACTATTGTCGGGGAGGAAACCGGTGATTACCCATCTTTATATGCATCTCAATTTAGCTATAAACTCCCTAATACTGGTATTCCGGTCAAGGTTTCTAAAGGATATATTGTCCGAGTCAACGGAAGTAAAAAAGAAGAAGGAGTCATTCCTGAAATATACATCAAAGATCACCTGTTAGATGAAAAGGATGAAATCTTGGATACGTTATTAAACAACATAGATGAATAGGCTAAGTATAATAACGAATGTACGTAGTGCAAATAAGATGTATCTATTTCTATGAGCTAATCAATCACCAGGTGTATTCCGGTGGTTGAATGTCATTCATTCGGAGGTATAGATTCGCCTTGGCTCGGTGGTTAGCCATATGATCTTGTACGTAGAAGAAGGCGAACGCCCTACTCACGGTATTACCGCTGTGGTACATTACGCAAGTCTCATCTAATTGCTGCTGATCAATGGTGTTGATCACGTTGGTAGTATAAGCGAAACCTTCTTCTAACAACTCCAGAATCTCAGCCTTGGTCATCTTGCCTGCATCAGGAGCATTAGGTTTCACGTTCATTCCCTGAACGTAGCGTTTTGTCAGTAGCTCAACAGTATAACCAATGTGAACCATTTGCTCCCCAAAAGTCTTACTTACCTCGGTCGGCTGGTACGAATATAATTCTTCGGGCATTGCTTTAGCAACGTCTAAACAGTGCTCGGTGGCGACCTGCCAAACGGGCAAATACTCCTTGGTAAAGGATGTTTTCGCAGTAATTGGATTTTGCCCGTAGGTAACAGCCACACCGAAAATGGTAGCAATGGTCAAAACAAATTTTCTCATAGTGCTACAAGATATACATTAGCTATTGAAATATGCTACAAAAGAGAGGCGAATGGAGTCTGATTCACTTACGCGTTTACCCTTTCGCTTCTCTCACTAAAGGCGACCTATTTTCTTTCGTCTGCATATCCTTCTCCCTCATAATTACTTCATACAAATCTTTACGGCGTTGTTGCAAGTTGCGAACACTACCCTGAGTGCGGAGCTTTTTGAGTAACTCTAAATCCAGATCGGTAATCAATGTAGTTTCAGTATTAGGGGTAGCCTCGGCAACTACCGCATCGTGGGGAAACGAGAAGTCAGAGGGAGAGAAAACTGCCGACTGAGAATACTGAATATCCATATTTTCTACTCGGGGCAGGTTGCCAACACTACCAGTAATCACTACGTAACATTCATTTTCTATTGCGCGAGCTTGAGCACAGCAACGCACCCGTAAGTAGGCATTTTTAGTATCGGTCCAGTAGGGCACAAACAAAATATCCATTTTCTGATCGGCTAATATTCTCGAGAGTTCGGGAACTTCCACATCGTAACAGACCA
>CAKZPJ010000797.1 GCA_937138955.1 uncultured Flammeovirgaceae bacterium
TGCCTGATAAGACATGCTATAAGCATCCTGATTTTAAGTTAAGAACAATCGATAAAACAGTAAAAAGACTTGTTATTGACCTGAAATTAACAAAAAATGGCATCAGAAAGGAGATTGTCGAGTATACCGGATCGTTTGGCTATTGTAGAAAGTGTGCTCGAATGCATTCACCAAAAGCTATCAGAGAGATTCCTAAGTGTAGCCTGTATGGTCATGGGATAAAGGCATATGTAGTTTATAACAGGGTAGCCCTTAGAACACCCTATCAGAAAATTGGCAGCCTAATAAATGAACAGTTTAATGAGACTGTTAATTGGGGATATATAGTCAGGTATGTGTTACAATTAGCTGAATACTATCAGGATACCAAAACGCAGATAACGGATAAATTGCTGGAAGGTAAAGTCATTCATGCCGATGAAACTCCCTTAAATATTAGGGGCGAAACTCAGTACGCCTGGATATTTACTGATGGACAATACGCTTATTTCAAGCTAGGCAAAACCCGGAAGGCTAGCTTAGCGAAGGAGTTTTTAAAAGACTTTTCCGGAACGCTCATTACGGATTTTTACACTGGGTACGATGCTATTGAATGTACTCAACAGAAGTGTTGGGTTCATCTGATTAGGGATATTAACCTGGACCTCAGAAAAAACCCTTTTGATTCTGAGCTGGAGCAGTTAATTTTTCACCTAAAGGAAGTCATCATTCCCACCATGGAATCGGTACAAAGGTTCGGGCTAAAGAAGAGGTTTTTGAAGAAGCATCAGAAACAGGTAGATAAATTTTATAAAAGAACGATAGACGATCGGTACTACAAATCGGAGAACGCTACAAAGTATCAGAAGCGGTTAGCAAAATATCGGCACTCCTTGTTCACATTTATAAACGATGACGGTATTTCCTGGCATAACAATCAAGCAGAACGGGGAATTAGGCATCTAGCCAAGCAAATGGCAATTTCGGGTACGCTTCATGAAAGCCATACTCCGGCTTATCTTATTTTGCTGAGTATTATGCAAACTTGCAGATTCCAAGGAAAGTCATTCTTTAAATTCCTATTTTCAGGAAGTAGAGATCTAGAATCATTTAAGATAAAAGAACGTTAATGCACTGAAATGCGAACTATAACTATTCAAATATCTGATACCGTTGATCTGGACGAACGGGAAGCCAAGATGATTCTGGCGGCAAAACTTTATGAAAAAGGAAAGTTAACGCTGGGACAAGCAGCTCAACTCGTAGGCTACTCTAAATCAACCTTTATGGAACTCTTGGGCGACTACGGAGTAAATATAATCAACTATTCCGCTGATGAACTTGAACAGGATATAAAGAATGCCTCAGATTATCACTAATTAAATCTACTCCAATGCAAGAAGAAACCATAAAGCTAAATCTGATCAAGCAGATTATGGAAATGCACGATACAGGCAAACTAAAGAAGGTTGACTCGGCTATCCATAAAATTATAGCTGAGGAAGAGGTACTGAGGGCTTTAGCGAAACCTATGCGAACAAAGTTGAGTATTGAAGAATTAAAGAAAGAGCAAAATTTCCAGCCTGTTGATAAGAAAGAGTTCTTTAAAAAGATTGACGAATTAGATGTAGAGGAGTCGATTGAGGAACTGCTGGCAATGATCTAGCTATGAATTACCTGCTAGATACCAATATAGTATTAATCTACCTTCGGGACGAAAGAACTCGGGAATATATAGAGAAAGAATACAATCCATTCGGAACAGAAAATAATCCAGTGATTTCGGTGGTTACCGCTGGTGAAATTAAGTCTATTGCCCGCCGGAACTACTGGGGAAATAAGAGACTAAAGCTACTTGTCAGTATATTAGACAGCCTTATCATCGCCGATATTAACTCCCAAGATGTTATTGATATGTACGCTGAAATTGACGCCTTTAGCCAAGGCAGAATAAAAGAAAAGCCATTAGGTCAAACGTCTCGGAATATGGGTAAAAACGATATTTGGATTGCAGCAACCGCAACTGTCACGAATTCAAGACTGATAACAATGGATCAGGATTTTAACCATCTTGATGGAGAATACCTAAAATTGATCCTAATAGAACGCTATCAGGCTAAGAAATAAGCCTTCTTTCTAGTCACCTTTCCCAATCCACCAAATCCGAAGCGTAGTAGTCTATCTCTAGTGCCTTCAAATAGGGAGCGTGCTGGCCGAGTCGGGTACGGTAGTCTTCCCACTGTCGGTCAGCGGCGGGAGTCCAGGCGATTTCGGCGATGCCAATCAGACGGGGGAAGGCCATATACTCAATTTCATCCATATTAGTCACCGTTTCCGACCAAAGAGGGGCTTCAATGCCCAGGATATGCTCTCGGCCTAAGCCTTCTACCATTTCGGTAGGCTCCCAGATGTAGGCGCTGTCTACTTCAATATAGGCGGCCCAGTGTAACCCCAGTTCGGTGGTAGAGTCGTATTGCATATCCAGGTAGGTTTTGGTGGCGGGCGACATAATTACTTTCCCGCCCTGCTCAATGGCTTTAGTAGCGTTTTCGGCTTCCGCCCAGTACTGCACCACCGCATTCTCTACCAACTCGGCGTTGGCAATCTCATCCCAGCCAAATACCTGCTTACCGTGCTTCCGCACAATGTCTTGCGCCCGGTTTACGAAGGGAATATATTCTTCTATGGGTGTAGCGTGCGACTCATCGCCGCCGATGTGAATGTAGGGGCCGGGAGTGAGTGCTGCTAATTCTCTGATTACATCATCTACAAACTGATAAGTCACTTCACTGTCGGTGCAAAGAGTGCTGAAACCCACTTCAATACCGGTATACAGTTCGGCTGCTTTTCCGCTGCAATTTAGTTCAGGATAGGAGGTAAGCGCGGCGTTGGTATGGCCGGGCATATCGATCTCGGGCACAATAGTAATAAACCGATCCTGGGCGTACTCTACCAAATCAGAGTACTGTTCCTGAGTGTAGTGACCGCCACCTTCGCCACCTACCTGGGTACTGCCCCCATATTCAGCCAGCTTAGGCCAAGATTTAATTTCAATGCGCCAGCCCTGATCGTCAGATAGGTGCAGATGTAGATTATTTAACTTGTAATAGGCCATTAAATCAATGTAGCGTTTTACATCTTCTACTTGGAAGAAGTGACGAGCTACATCTAGCATAGCTCCCCGATATTCGTAGGTCGGATAATCACGGATAGTACCTGTAGCTATATTCCAGTTCATTTCCTGCGGCGAATTTTTCTCAATCTCCGAGGGTAGTAGCTGACGAATAGTTTGCAGTCCTCTAAATAGTCCAGCAGGTTGCGGAGCAGTTAGCGTCAAAGCTTCTTCGGTGATGTTGAGTTCGTAACCCTCATCGCCTAGTTCTGTATCAGCTTCGTCTAGTTGTAGTAGAATATGTCCGTCGCCAGATTCGCCGTCGCCAGATTCTACCGAAAAACTAAACCCGGTCGCAGGAGCAAGATAATCGGATAGGTGCTGAGCTACTTGCGCGATTTCCTTAAAATTACCTTGAGTACGAATTGTAGTTGCTTCAGTCAGCGTGAACATTCCGCCACTGGCGGTTACTGAAACGGGTTTTGGAATCATTACTTCCTGGGTAAGATTGGTAGGTTTAGCGGGTGGCTCGGAGGTGCAACTTGTGTAAAGTAAACAGACCGTTAAGGTTAATAGTAGACTAGAAATTTTCATACGGATACGGATATACTATTGCTAAAGAGTAGCAAGATGCTCTGTTCATTTTTGTCTTGAAACAAAAACGAACCAAAAAATTCAATCGGTCCGCCGAGCGGAAAATTCAAAGCTTCTCTACACAAAAGCTAACGAACTATATTTCAACAACTTATGACATGGACGACTGTAAAAAATAATCTAAAAAAATTTACTTAGCAGGTGACATTCCGATTTTGGCTACTACTAATTGACGTAAATTAACCGAACCAGACATTACATTAAACCACAAAGAGGCAACTAACCAACTCTTATTTTGCCCCCAATAAAGCTCTGTTTAGCGATGCTTGGAACTTCCAGCACCTATCAGAGCTTTTTTTTATGCAATCATCCGCGTACTTTCGTTAGCTCTTTGGCACGAAATTTTACCAAACTTGCGTAAACTATTCTCACACGTATGAATATTAGAAAATCAGTAGGGGTTTTTCTTCTTCTTTTCAGCTTATTGTATGGTACTTCGTTCGCTCAGACCGACGAGCCACCCTTTCTCAAACATACCCAGAGTGCTTGGGTAGATTCGGTCATGCAAACCCTTTCGCCCGATGAGCGGATTGCCCAGCTTATTTCGGTAGCCGCGTATTCTAACCGCGATGAAGCACATAAGCAGGCTTTGATACAAATGATTAAAAAGCATAAAGTTGGTGGCCTGGTCTTCTTTCAAGGTGGACCTGGGCGACAGGCTCGTATGCTGAACGATCTTCAGAAAGTCGCCAATGTACCACTACTAGTATCAATGGACGCGGAGTGGGGCGTCGGAATGCGGTTGGATAGCACCATCAGCTATCCGTTTCAAATGACACTGGGAGCCATTCAGGACGATAATATGCTTTACCAAATGGGATTGGAAGTAGCCCAGCAGATGAAGCGAGCGGGTATGCACATGAACTTTGCTCCGGTAGTAGACGTGAACAACAACCCAGCCAACCCAGTGATTAACTTCCGCTCGTTTGGCGAAGATAAGGGGAATGTAGCCCGTAAAGGGATTGCTTATATGCGGGGGATGCAAGATGAAAATATTCTTACTACTGCCAAGCACTTTCCTGGTCACGGTGATACCGATACTGATTCGCACTATGCTTTGCCCCAAATCAACCACCCTCGTGCTCGGTTAGACTCCTTGGAGATGTATCCGTTTCGAAAAATTATTGATGCCGGAGTAGGCGGAGTAATGGTGGCTCACCTCAACATTCCCGCGCTAGATCCTACCAAAGGCTTGCCTTCTACCTTATCCAAATCTATTGTCACCGACATACTTAAGAATGAATTGGGCTTTAGCGGCCTGATTGTTACTGATGCAATGAATATGAAGGGTGTCACTGCCGGAAACGAGCCGGGGGTAGTAGATAAAGATGCGATTCTAGCCGGAAATGATTTGCTGGAGTTTACAGAAGATGTACCCCGCACCATAGCCGAAATTCGCAAAGCGATTGAGCAGGGCATTATTTCTCAAGAGCAAATCGACGAACGCTGTCGCAAAATACTGGCGGTAAAACAGTGGGTCGGATTAGATAACTATCAGCCGGTGTTAGTAAAAAATATTGCGAGCGAGATGATGACTCCCGCCGGCGAACTGCTCAATCGCAAGCTGATTGAAGCTGCGCTGACTGTACTGGAAAACGAAAATGACTTGCTACCCATCCGGCGATTAGATGCGCTAAAAATTGCTTCGGTAGCCATTGGGGCGAAGGGCAGTATCACTTCTTTCCAGAAAACCCTGAGTTTATACACCAAGGTAGATCATCTAAAAATTACCGCTGATGCCGGATCAGGTGCTGCCGAAACGATTCGCAGTAAAATTGCTAATTACGATGTGGTGCTAGTAAGTGTACACGACAACAGCAAGTACCCGCGAAATAGGCTAAAGCTTTCTGCTTCAGTAGAGAAATTACTAAGTGACCTTACGCAACGGGAAAATACGGTACTAACGATGTTCAAAAATCCGTATGTGCTGGATAAGTTGCCAAATCCGCAGGAGGCTGACGGACTGATTGTAGCCTATCAGGATAATCGCCATACCGAAGAGTTGGCGGCTCAGTTGATCTTTGGCGGTGTTGGCGCGAGCGGTACCTTACCGGTCAGTGTCGGAAATAAATACAAAGCAGGCGATGGTTTGAAGATACAAGGTGACCTACGCTTTGGCTACACGCTCCCCGAAGACGTAGGACTAGATTCCCGAATTCTGTACTCCCATATTGATTCACTGGTGAACGAAGCCATTGATGCCAAAGCTATTCCAGGCTGTCAGGTGCTGGTGGCCAAAGACCGTAAAGTGGTAATGCACAAAGCCTACGGTTTACAACAGTATAGCGATACGGTATCAGTAAAGCTTAATGATTTGTACGATTTAGCCTCGATCACCAAAGTTTCGTCGGCTCTACCGGCTCTGATGAAGCTACACGGCGAAGATAAATTTGATCTGTCGGCCAGCTTGGGCGACTATCTACCGTACTTCAAGAATTCTAATAAGGATGACGCTACTTTCCGGGAGATTCTGGCGCATCAGGCCAAATTCAAACCCTGGATTGCTTACTGGCAAAGCACCCTGCGCGATAACGGGAGTCATAAATGGTTCACTATTGATTCGGACTCATCTCGTCGCTTCCCGATCAAGCTAACCGACAATATGTGGTTGCACCGTAACTACAAAAAGAAGATTTACCGAGCCATCAAAAAGTCACCACTGGAGGATGAAGCCAAGTACAAGTATTCCGGTTTAGCGTTTTACCTGTTTCCCGAAATGGTGGAAGAGTTATCGGGTGAGGATTACGTAAGATACATCAACGAAAACTTTTACAGTCCTTTGGGCGCCACTACCTTGGGTTTTCGTCCTTTCGAAAAATTTTCTTTAGACCGGATTGTGCCCACTGAAAACGACTATCTCTTTCGCGGCCAGCCTATTCACGGGCCGGTGCACGACGAAGGCGCTATTATGATGGGCGGAGTTTCCGCTAACGCTGGGCTGTTTGCCAATGCCAACGATCTAGCCAAACTGGTTCAGATGTACTTACAAGGCGGCGAATACGGTGGCAAGCGCTACATCAGTGAAGAAACCATCCAGGAATTTACCCGCTACCAATTTCCCGAAAATGATAATCGCCGGGGTCTAGGCTTTGATAAACCAAATATAGAACGCTCACCTACGGGCAACGCGGCCGTGAGTGCCAGCGACGCCAGTTTCGGTCACTCTGGCTTCACCGGAACCTTTACTTGGGCTGATCCCGAGCAAAACCTAGTCTACGTATTCCTCTCTAACCGCGTACATCCCACCCGCAACAATACCCGTCTCTACAAACTCAACACCCGCACCAACATCCAGCAAGTTATCTACGACTCTTTAGTTGATGGAATTTCCTATTCGGTAGAGCGGGAGTAGCGAACTACATACTTATGATCGTAGTTGGGGTCCACTATTTTAGTAGATTATTACCCGTTTGGGTTAGTAATAACTTAACGACAACCAAATGGAGGGGGATAAGACTTGTTCTTAAATAAGTACGTAAAGAAGAACTAATAAAATTATGCTTACTGCTAATTTTTCGGAGTTCCGAGCCGGATTAAAAAAGTACTTGGATAGCGTTGAAGAAGACAATGAAACCCTGATTATTAAGCAAAAAAGTGGGAAGGGAACCGTTGTAATCTCGCTAGACGAGTATAATTCCATGCAGGAAACTCTGCATTTACTTAGCTCTAAAAAGAATGCTGACCGATTGTACGAATCCATTCGACAAATGAAATTCGGGAAAGCCGTAAGGCCAACGTTAGAAGACTGACATGGTACTTAGTTTACCGAAAACGCCTGGGAAGATTATCTCTATTAGCAAAAGGTTGACAAGATAATGGTCAAAAAGATCAATAACCTAATCAAGGATATTACAAGAAATCTTTTCAGTGGCATCGGAAAACCTAAACCACTTAAATATGATTTGGCTGGATACTGGTCAAGGAGGATAGACCAAGAGCACCGATTGGTTTATCAAGTAGCTGATGACGAACTGCTCATCTACGCTTGTCACTATCACTATGACTCATAGCTCATTAGCAATATTTTCTGCTTCTCTGGCAGCCTTTACCCATTAGGGCAAATTGGGTAAAATGCATACTCTCATATGTGAGAGCTAGAGATTTTCTTAAATAGCTGTGGTCGCCAACTGTGTTAAAGTCAGGAGGTTTGAACACTTTTTCTGGTTCTGGGTGTCTGCTCACACATCCATCTCAATACATTGTTTCAGAGCTTACCATAGTAAAACCCTTAGCTAAGTTCTTTTCATTATAACTCACTGATTCAAATCCAGCATCTAATTCACGTTCTCATATTCGCTTAAAATTCCACCTGTTAAGCGAAGCAGTTCGGTCTCGGATTCTATCAAATTGTACTTAGCCTGAATATTGGTGAGGGCGGTGTTCAGGTAGTTAATCTGAATATCGCGATAATCGAAAGAATTGATGGTTCCGTTGCGGAAGCGTTCTTCCGATAAGTCGAGGTTCAGTTGAGCCGCCCGAATGTTTTCTTCTGAAATAGATAGCAGTTTTTTGCGGACATTATACAGATCGTAGGTTGCCATTAGGTTGTTGCGTAGCGTTAATTTCTGCTGCTCAATCTGCACTTGCCCAATGCGCTCCTGAGTATAAGCGTTCTCAATAGCCTGACGTACTCGACCGCCATCAAATAGTAAGTAGTTAAGTGTAAATCCAGCCGCATAACTCAGGGTTCGTCCACCAACTACTTCTGGTCGGTCAGGGTCGGGAAAAGCAAATCGGGCATTGGAAATATCTTGTCTTTGCCAGGTATAACCACTTCCGGCGGTAAAGTTTAGCTGAGGATAAAGTTCAGTTTTGGCCAAGCGGGTATCGGAACGAGCTATTTCTAGGTTAATATACTGGTTCTGCAAATTACGATTGTTGGCAATCATTCGATCGTACAAATCCTCCAGTTCATACGCAGTGGATTCTACGGTTAAGCTATCGGCCAGATTGTATGTCAGTGTTACGTCTTTACCCATCAGCAGATTTAAGGTACGCCTAGTATTCAAAAAGTTAATTTCCTGAGTAACCAAGTTGGATGAGTCTGTTAGGAAGGCATTTTGTTCCTGAAGGATATCGAATGTAACGGCACTACCTAATTCACCTTTTAGTCGCACATACTCATAACGATCCTTAGATAAGGAGAACACAGTTTCTAGTGCATCCAATCGCTCCTGCTCCAACTGGGTCAGGTAATACTGATTGATTATTGCTTGAATTGAGTTCTCAATAACCACTTGGGCATTGCCTCGCGTAAGATTTTCCAGTTGTTGTAATCGTTCCCGCCGAATGTTAACAGCAAAACCACTAAACAACGTCCAGTTAACGCTCACCCCGGGGGTAACATCATTCGATATAGTTAACCCCTGGAGGAAGCCCGCTGGGTTCTCTACATCACGGAAGTTATTGTTCTGAGACAAACTCAGGCTGATGGTAGGCCAGCGCCCGGCTGCGCCCCAATTATTATTATTCTGAGCCACATCTATGTTTAGCTCTTCAACCCGAATATCAAAGTTATTAGCCAAACCAATCTGAATAGCATCGGAAAGGGAGAGTTCTTCTTGCTCTTGGGCTTGTAGCGAAAAGGTAACCCAAATGCTAAGGAAAGTGAAGGTTAGGTATTTCATGAAAAATTAGTAATCAGATTTGAATATTTACGATAGGGTACACGTATTCTCACTTTCACCCCCGCCCCGAAACAGTATCCAGAGCGAGTCTCAAATTCCATATTTCCCTAGACTTGCTGCAATCGTCTCTGCTCACGAATGGCAGGTTCTACGTCTTCATGGTCGGGCGAACGGTAGGGTTCTTCGGGACTCATGTAGTGCTTCAGTTTACCGATGCCCTTGTTGATGTACAGTTTAATATCGTTGAACACCAGCATAATTACTGGGAAGAACAATAAGATCATCAGCGTTCCGAGCATTACTCCGTAGGCTACCGAAATGGCCATAGGAACGAGGAACTGAGCCTGAAAACTTTTCTCTAAAATTAACGGATACAATCCCACTACAGTAGTAATTGAAGTCAGCAGAATAGCCCGGAAGCGAGCAATTCCGGCACCAAAGGCAGCTTCTTCTACCCGCATTCCTTCCCGCAAATTTTGATTATACTTATCCAACATCACTACCGCATCGTTGATAATTACTCCCGACAGGGCAATCATACCGTACATACTAAGCATGGAAATGGGCTGCCCGTGGATGCCGTGCCCAATAGCAGCACAAACTAATCCTAGCGGAATAAGGAGTAAAATTAAGATAGCCTGATAGAGCGACCGGAACGAAAGGGTAATGACCAGGATCATCATAATGAAGGCTACTGGAAACACCTTGGCAAAGGAGGCTACTGTGCGAGCCGACCTTCGCGATTGTCCCTCAAATGAATAAGTTACCGAGGGGTACTTCGCTAAAATAGAGGGAAGAATCTCGGTTTGAACCTTCTCAATAATGGGCGGAACCGGCTCGTACGGATCAACTAAATCGGCCTCTAGTCGCACTTCCCGTTTACCGTTGAAGTGGTTAATATTCATTACTCCCCGTCCAATGTTGTAGTCAGCCAGCTCTCGCAACGGATATTCATTTCCTTCTCCGTCTTTAATCCGCATAGATTCCATCTGTGAGATTGTCAAACGATCTTCTTCGGGGTAGCGTACCCACACCCGTACTTCATCGGTACCAATGATCAGCCGTTGAGCTTCCTCACCAAAAAAGGCCTGACGGATTTGCTGGGTAATATCTTGCTGAGAAAACCCCAAAAAGTACGCTTGGGGCCGTAGCCCTAGTTGAATTTCCCGCTGACCGGTAGCGGTATTGTCTTTAATATCTTTCAACGAAGCCAGTCCCATAATTTCGGCTTTAGCTTCTTCTTTGGCGGCCATCAAATCTTCTAGATTACTACCGAGTAGTGCTAATGAGAACGGCGTTCCAAAGCGGTTTTGCCCCCCTACGCTAAACTTCTGCGCTTCGGGCACTGCACCAATTCGCTGGCGCACCCGGTTGGCAATCTCGAAGCTAGAAATATCTTCAACGCGCTCTAAATCAGCTAAGTCAATCCGAAGGTGACCAGCGTGACTTCCTCGTTCGGCGGCACCACGCCCACCGCTACTACCTACGTTCATACTTACCGTTTCGATGAGAGAAGTCTCATCATCCCGGTCTTCCTT
>CAKZPJ010000798.1 GCA_937138955.1 uncultured Flammeovirgaceae bacterium
GGGTTTCGCCGTGCTGCCCTACCGCTTGTCGCTCTAATACGCTAGAGCGAGGTAGTATTTCCAGTATCACTGCTGACTCAGCATCCATTGGAGCAATTTTCACCCAATCACCTACCGCAGGAAAATCTCGGCGGCTTTGGGCTGTAAACCGTAGGTTACCGGTAATTTCTGCATTAAACTTTCCTTCAATCGTCTGGACAATATAACGCTCTTTATGCTCTACGATCACTCGGCCAATAGCTGATTCATCATCAGGAGTAAGATCAGCCCGACTGCATATTTCTTCGGTGAATCCCAGTATTTCTAATGTCATAGGAATGCACTTTTACTTCATACTGACTCGTTTTATGAGATAGTTTCTCAAAACTTGGTCGAAGCCTTGATTAATATCTGCTGTCACAAAATCAATCTTCGCCTGTCCACAGCGAATCTCCAACTCGTGAAAGTATTCAGCCACGTACTTCTGATAAGCTTCCTTTACTTGTGATGGCTGTAGTTTTAGTCGTTCGCCCCGCTCCATATCAATAAATTCGTAGGGCCGTTCCTCAAAATCAAAGTTCAGTTCAGTTTTGTGATCGGTTACATGGAAAAGGAGCACTTCGTGCCGATTGTGCTTCAAATGCTGTAGGGCACTAAAAATATGATCAGTTTCTTCCTGGTTTTCAAACATATCGCTGAATATGATGACCAGCGATCGTTTATGGATTTTCTCCGCCACCTGATGCAACACATTGGCTACCGAAGTCTGCCGGGTAGATGTTTCTGCTTTCAGCAGGTTTTCTAAGATTAAGAAAAGCTTGTGTAAGTGCGAAGAAGTGGATTTTACCTGCGTTTGCTGGTCTATATCTTCGGAAAATACGCAAAGCCCCATAGCATCGCGCTGTTTTTGCAATAGATGCGCTAAGGCTGCAGTCGCCATTACGCTAAAGGTAATTTTGCCTTTATTCTTCTGGGGATAATACATAGAAGACGAATTGTCTACTATTAGCTGACAACGAAGGTTTGTTTCTTCTTCGTAGCGTTTCGTGTATAAACGGCCAGTTTTGGCATACACTTTCCAGTCAATATGTCGGGTACTTTCGCCCGTATTGTATAAACGATGTTCAGCAAATTCTACCGAAAAGCCGTGATAAGGTGATTTATGAAGCCCAGTAATGAACCCTTCTACCAACTGCTTGGCTAGTAGCTCAATATTACCAAACTCTCTAATCTCAGACAGATTAAGCATAAGCGAAGAGGGACTTTACGGATGTATGTTTGTAAGGTACAACGGAAGAAATTATAGGAAGGTTAATCGATATATTTACTGCTTTGCAGCTGAATCTGATCGGTTGTAATACCAATGCGAAGGAACAAAAGTTTAATAAAAATGTTTTGTTTGCTCTTTTTCCTTGTAACATTTCTTGCATTTATGCTATATTTAGGACAGTTTAGTATTGAACAATCTTTATAATAACTTAAAACGGATTACTTACATCTTAAAATTTAGACGTTGTGGAAGACAATCATGGAAAAGATCGAGCAGAAATTTACTCTCAACGAGTACGAGCAGGCAAGCGCACGTACTTTTTCGATGTAAAATCAACACGCTCTAACGACTACTACCTCACCATTACCGAAAGCCGAAGACGTTACAAGGACGATGGCTATTTTTATGAGAAACATAAAATTTTCCTTTATAAGGAAGATTTTAACAAGTTTATGACGGCACTGCAAGAAACCGTAGGGCACGTAAAAGAAGAACTGATGCCCGAGTACGATTTTGATCAGTATGAGAATAATAATCACGAAGAGGCAACTACTACCCAAGAAGCTCCTGCTCCGGCGCCAGCTCACGCTACCACTAGCGCAGACGAAGAGCTGAAGTGGGATTAGTATAGTATCTATCTCAACAAGTCATCTTTAAGAGAAGCCCTTGTTCCGTTGGGCTTCTTTCTTTTGCTACCTAAACTAGGTAATCGTATTTTTAGTATATCTTGCTGATATGCTAAACCGGCGGCTCCTATATTTTTTACTAGCATTAATAGCAGCTATTCTGGTTGCTTGGATATTTTTTGATATCTTCTCGTATGTAGTAATTAGCTTAGTGCTATCTACTATTTTTTCTCCACTCACCAACTACATCCACCGATTTCAGTTTTACGGAATACACACTCCTCGATTACTAGCAGTGGTACTTTCATTTACTATTATTATAGGAGTAATATTCTTATTTGTACTACTATTTATTCCCCTAATTAGCGATCAGTCGGAAATTATTGCTAAAATTAATTATGAGAGTTTATACACTCGAGCTAGTGCGCCTTTACAAAATCTTGAACAGTTTTTACGAGATAACAATATTACCGAAAAGCCCCCCGGTTTTTTAGTGGATGATCTACGGAATAGTTTACTGGGTTTTATTACTAAAGTAGAGTTTCAAGATATTATCAATAGCTTGATTTCTTTTACCGGTAACTTTTTTGTAGGAACGCTCGCCGTCGTTTTTATCACATTTATTTTTATGTACGAAAAAGGTTTGGTTCGCCGTCAAGTTATTAAGCTAATTCCGAACCAGTACTTTGAAGTATTTATTGCTGCAATCTACAAGATTGAGACACTGCTTTCCAATTATCTCATCGGACTGTCGTTTCAGGTGTTTGCTATCTTCTGCATAGCTTCGCTAGGTCTGAGTGTTTTAGGAGTGAAATATGCCTTTACTATTGCCATCTTTGCAGCACTGGCTAATTTGATTCCCTACGCTGGCCCAATACTAGGAGCCACGTTTGGTATTATCGTAGGGCTATCTACTATAATAGCCGATGGCAATACCCAACAGATAGTTGTGCTAGTTGTTAAAATTCTATCAGTATTTGCAGTAGTGCAAATTGCTGATAACCTATTACTTCAACCTCTTATTTTCTCGAAAAGCGTAAAAGCCCATCCTTTAGAAATTTTTATTATTATTTTTGCGGGCGCTACTGTGGCGGGTGTATACTATTTTACGGGTGGTTACCACGGAACTCTACATCGGCTACAAGCAATACTGGGTATTCAAAAGTTGAAATACGAGATGCGAAATACAAAAAACCAGAAGACGGATAATACTTATAGCACATAATTCACTATTTTTTACTATTCACGCTCTTGCCTAATACACAATTTCTATAACCCAATAGCAATTAACAATTTAACAATCAGCAATTAAAGATATGAGCTTACAGTGTGGTATTGTAGGACTTCCTAACGTCGGTAAGTCAACATTATTTAATGCCTTATCTAGTGCCAAAGCCGAGGCAGCTAATTTCCCTTTTTGTACTATCGAACCCAACGTAGGCGTAGTTACTGTGCCTGATTCTCGCTTAAAAAAGCTAGAAGAACTGGTAAACCCCCAGAAAGTCATTCCCACAACCATTGAGTTTGTGGATATTGCTGGTTTAGTAAAAGGAGCTAGCAAGGGTGAAGGACTAGGTAACAAGTTTTTAGCCAATATCCGGGAAGTAGATGCTATCATCCACGTAATCCGGTGCTTTGTAGATGACAACGTGGTACACGTAGCGGGTAGCGTTGACCCAGTATTTGATAAAGAAGTGATTGATACTGAACTACAGCTAAAAGATTTAGAGTCAGTAGAAAAGAAAATTACTCGGTTGGAGAAAATTGCTAAGTCAGGCGATGCAGTAGCCCGCAAGCAATTAGCTACATTACAAACCTACAAATCTCATTTAGAGGATAACAAAAACGCTCGATCAATAGAGGTACCCAAGGAGGATAAGGAAGCCGTAGCTGATCTTTTCTTGCTAACGGCCAAACCTGTGATCTATGTAGCCAACGTTGATGAAGCCTCTACCATTTCGGGCAACAAGTACGTAGAAGCCCTGAAAGAAGCAGTTAAGCAAGAAGAATCCGAAGTTCTGCTAATTAGTGCTGCTATTGAGTCGCAGATTGCTGAGTTAGACCTTGAAGAGAGAGGCTTATTCTTAGAAGAATACGGTCTGCAGGAATCAGGTTTAGATCGACTTATTCGAGCTTCGTACCGTCTACTGAGTTTGATTACTTACTTTACAGCCGGTGAAAAAGAAGTACGCGCTTGGACTATTGTTGATGGTTGGAAAGCTCCGAAGGCAGCGGGAGTCATTCATACTGACTTCGAGAAGGGGTTTATTAAAGCAGAAGTCATCAAGCTAAATGATTATCAACAGTACAAATCAGAAGTAGCGGTGAAAGAAGCAGGAAAGATGGCCATTGAGGGCAAAGAGTATACAGTGAAAGATGGAGATGTGATGCATTTCAGATTTAATGTTTAAGAAACTGTTTGGACTAGTTTTTTTAAGCCACAAACGTGTCTTTTGTACTTCAACCGTTCGGCGGTTCAAATCATTATTTTTTCAGCCTGCAGCCTCAGCTACACCCCACGCCGCGAAAGCTCCAAAAATGTTCTTGCTGTTGAACTATTAACTTCAGCACTTCTGAGATAAATTGAACAAAAAGATGATTTTTGATGGTTAAAATCTTCTATTTTTTATATTTTAGAATAAAATTGAGTATAAATACATATTTTTTTAGTTATTGTTAAACAATTCTACTGTTTATCCATTTTCTAGTAGTGGGCAACACCACAGATATTTTTTTAACTTTTTTTGCACACCAAAACTGAGGTATTTTTGAGGGTTCGTATCGTTTTCATATTGAAGAATAAAGGATCTCACGTCCCTTTCCACCATCAATACTTGTTGGCACAATTAATCAAGGGTATTATGGTGCGTGGTGGAGAAGAGCGCTTTATTAACACTGATGTCTATAATTTTTCGGGACTGAAAGGTCAGACGAAGATTAGTCGCAATGGTCTACACTTCTATTCTAGTCGAGTAACGTTGGTATTTTCAGCTACCGACCGAGAACTCATTGACTATTTTCTAAAACACTTATTTTCCTTTCCGCAGATTGATGTAGGAAGTATGATGTTGATTCCGGAAAGTGTGGAGGTAGAAGGGGACGCAGAGTTGGGCGACGTAATGAAGTTTGTCTGTATCTCTCCTCTAGTGTTGGTAAAACCATCCTTCAACGATGATCGAGGTAAGCGATTTATTCTTCCTACTACTGATACTTTTTCTGACTTACTCTATGAGTCACTGATGATCCGAATGGAGAGTTCGGGTCAGTTTGTGGCGGAAGAGTTGGAGCAATTTTATAAATTTCAATTGGTGCCGGATAAAGACTATCTGGCGCGTATTCAAGAGCAGCAGAAAAAGTTTGCTCGTATTTATCCTCTTTACGATCAAGATGTGAAGTACGAAGTGCGCGGATACACTTTTCCTTTTGTGCTGTACGCCGCTCCGGAAGTACAAAAGTTTATTACTACCAACGGGTTGGGCCTATACACACACAAGGGATTTGGTATGCTAGACATTGCCGGAGCAGATCCGGGCAAGAAAACCCAGAAGTATGAGTTTGATACTTCGCTGACTCAATCATCAAACCGTTAGGTTTCAGCGTCCACCTAGTTGAGAAGATACGCGGGTGTAACCGGCTAAAATATCACCTCTGGTACCAATTGGGCGAGTGTACACTAGAATATCGTACTCATTTTCTACCTCAAAGTAACTTCCTTCAAAAACATAAGGACTACTCGCTTGATCATCAGATATATAATACTGGTAGTTATAAAACCCCTGTTTTAGCAATAAATCAGCAGTATAACTTTTTAGAATCGGATCGTAAACCATTCGGTTTTCAGGGGTTAACTCTCGATTGTTGAAAGCACCTACCACGTACACATCTCCCGAAACTGCTTGATCGGCCTCAAGCAAAAACTGGGTTTGCACGTAATCGGCACTCAACTCATCGCCTCGGATATCGAGATTCCCTACCACGTATGCACCATTTAAGTCTTCGTACTGGCTGTAGAATTCTCTACTTCGGTTACGGTCAGGTAACAAAAAAGCTTCTACCGGAACCTGTTCACGACGAATGTCTCCTACATTTTGCCCTAGTGCATTCAGTGTCCGTAAATCGAAGAAACGATACTCATTACCGGCGTAAAAGTTGTTTTGTAGATCGAAGTGCTGGTACTCTAGCTGTTGTCGCTCCTGACGGACAAAAGTAGGCTCCAGTCCTTCTATTGCATTAAACCAGCGATCGTTCTGCCGAATTACTACATAAATGTCTTCCAGGGGATTAGGTATGTTTACACTACCGTAATCCACAAAAAACTCAATCTGGTGGCTGGTAACCCGTTCAGCAGCTCCATTGGAGCGGGTTATCTCGGCGCTCACTCCAATTATCTGGTCGTACACCATCAGCCGTTTAGTAAATACTACATTTGCTTCGTTACCGCCTTCGTAGACTGAGATAATATAGTTACCTGGCAGTTTCACTCGAGGAATGGGCACTCGGTACTGCGTATAAGGAACCTGGGTATTATAGGAAAAGGCCTCGTTTGTAATAGGAAACTCATTATATTCATAGAGAAAGTCTATGTTAGATAAATTAGACTTACGCCAGTCAGCATTACAGTGAATTAGTTTTGCCCGATAATCGGTACTGACATCGCTGCCCAATTCCAGAATATCGAAAGCCAATATTACCGGCGTAGGGTCACCAATACGAAAAGCCGACGACCACAGAACTCCCTCGGGTAAGAGCAACCGAATCGATCGGGCATTTGGACGAAAGGTTTGATCGTAGAATATCTGATTAGACGATGAAGCGGTATTGCTGGCCGTAGAACTTCCGGTAGAAGCTATCGGAACACAGGCAGGCAAAGTTAATACTATAAGAAAAGTGATACCAATAAAAAGCTGAGGTGCGTAGCGAATCATGGTTGAGTAACGAATACTAGAGCTAATCGTTGTTTAGCTTGGTTTCTATTTCCTCAATTTTTAGAGCTAGATCTTCCCACTGCTGGTTAGCCTCGGTAAGTTTTGAACTTAGTTGCTCAAATTTCTCAGTTTCTTCGGTTAAACGCTCTACGTCGCTAAACACAGCGGGGTTTGCTAACTGCTGTTCAATAGGTTCTTTATCTTTCTCTAGTTTAGTAATCGTAGTTTCAATGTTTTCTAACTCTCGCTGTAGCTTTTTTAAATTTCGCTCAAGTTCACGATGAGCGTCGGAAGGCCGAAGAGTAGGTTCCTTTTTGGGTTGGGGAGCGGGAGACTTCTTTGCCTGAATAGTGGGTTGACTTGCTTCGCGCTGCGATTGCCAATATTCATATTCCTGATAGGTACCGGGGTACTCTTTCACTTCTTTATTCTCAATATACCAGACTTTATTGGCTACTCGGGAGATGAAGTGACGATCGTGTGAAACAATGAGGAAGGTGCCCTGATACTGCTGTAGTGCCTGCACCAGAATATTGACTGATTGAATATCTAAGTGGTTCGTTGGCTCATCGAGTAGTAAAAAGTTCGACTCGCTAATCAGCGTTCGAGCTAAAGCTACTCGCGATTTTTCTCCTCCTGAGAGCACCTTTACTTTTTTGAATACATCTTCGTCTAAAAACAGAAAGCAACCCAGCACATTTCGGAGTTCTTGTTCGGTTTTTTCGCTCCCCGCTTGTTTAAGCTCCTCCAGAATCTCATTTTCTAAAGTAAGGGCTTCTAGCTGGTGCTGGGCGTAGAACGCCATTTCTACGTTGTAACCCCAATCGCGCTCACCCGCAAATTTTTCAGTTCCGGCTACCATGCGCAATAGGGTAGATTTTCCTTTGCCATTCGCCCCGATCAGCGCAATTTTATCACCTCGCTCAATAGCGCAGTGGCTATCCTGAAGAATTGTTAGGTCGCCGTAGCGCTTGGTAGCATCTTTAATAGCAATTACCTGTCGTCCCGAAGGTTTCTGAAAGGTAAACTTGAAATTGACTGCGGCATTTTCATCTATTACATTATCTACCTTATCCATCCGGTCGAGCATCTTTACTCGGGACTGAACCTGCCGGGCTTTGGTGGCTTTGGATCGAAAACGCTCAATGAAGCGCTCGGTTTGCTTAATTTTTTGTTGCTGGTTCTCAAAGGCGTTCTTCTGAATTTCTCGGCGCAACTCCCGCTCTTCTAAGTAAAATGAGTAATTTCCGGCATAGGTTGTTAGCTGCCCATTGGCTACTTCTACCGTAGTTTCCACAGCACTATCTAAGAACTGCTGGTCGTGCGAAACGATAATAAACGCCCCCTCGTAAGAACTCAGATAATTTTCAACCCACTGAATAGACGGTAAATCTAGATGGTTGGTCGGCTCATCTAGCATAAGTAACGATGGCTTTTCAAGAAGCAACTTCGCCAACATTACCCGCATTCGCCAACCACCCGAAAACTCTCGAAGCGGACGCTTCAGATCATCAGTGCTAAAGCCTATTCCTTCCAGAATCTCTTCAGCCCGAGCCTGTAAGGTGTAACCTTCCAACACTTCAAACTGTTCTTGCAAGCGAGTAAGCTGGCTGACTAGCTTATCTTCGTAGTCAGTTTCCATTTTTTTGAGCACTTTCTCAATTTTGTGTTCAATCTCCAGCGCTTCCTCAAACGCCTGCATCGCCACATTCAAGATACTATCATCGGACTGAAATGAAAGTAGATCTTGGTTGAGAAATCCTACGGTGCAATCATTGGCCTTGGTTATTTCTCCACCGTCAGGCTGGTATTCACCATCAATCAGGCGTAGCAAAGTAGACTTCCCCGTTCCGTTCAGGCCAATCAGGCCAATTTTGTCTTTGGGCTTAATGTGTAAATTGGCTCCCTCATACAAAGCCCGTCCCCCAATGTGATAAGATAAATTATTGATTGCTAACATGAACACTTATACCTTTTTTGCCCAACTTATAGTACTCGTTAATAACAGTTCTATTGCCATTTCAGCGAGTTTATGCTGACGGATTTACTTACTAATACAAAAATAGAAAAATCGTTAGATCAACATAACACCATCTAAGCAGAAAACATTTACAGGTGAATTGAAACTAGACCTATTTTGCTGGTGAATCTGAGCTAAACTCATATTAATTACCTTCATGTGTTTCCTCTTTCCTAAATCGGGAATTTAGCTCCTAATTGTTCCCAAACAGGGATAATTTCCTAAAAATGTAATTTTCTTGGAATTATTAATAATCTGTATATCAGTTAGTTACGGAGATATGTGTTGTGAAGAAATATTTAGCATTAATTATGCAATTAGTTATTTGCAAAATTTGAATAATACTATTTATGAATATTTTAGCTTCTATTAAAATCACGACTCTTCTACTAACATTCGCCATCATTAGTGTTGTCAACACTGGCTTTGCTGCTCCTCTTTCTATTGCTTCTGAAGCATCAGTAGCACTGGAGGTATCTACCGAAAACAATTACGTTGCCCTTACCTGGAACATTGATGAAAATATAGAAGGACAAGTATTCGTACAGCGAGCTGGTATGGATATGCAATTTGAAACTATCAGTCAATCTGAAGAAGTGAAGAACGGTCAATTTAAAGATAAGCAACCAAAATCAGGTATGTCATTCTACCGATTAGCTGTTCAGCAGGTGGGTGGTACAGTAATCTATCATAACACAATCACAGTGACCCGATAGAGAGAGTTGTTGAATCAGAAGTATTCATACTTAATAGATACAGAAGGTGGTCAATGGATCACCTTTCGTATTTTTCTGCCGTTTATAACACTATATCTTGGTTGTTTAGCCTAACAAATTCCACGGCACTATCCCGGAAAAAAATTCTAAGCGGAGATGTAAGTACTGCTATGAGGTAACTAGCCTTATGAGTAATTAGAAGCCTAGTTCCTAAATAAATAGCAAAGCCATCCAACCAAACAAGCTAATAATAGGTCTGGGTAATAAACCCAATAACTATCAAGTATGAAATATTTTATTTTTGGTTGGCTGCTACTATTTACTGCTTGTTCAACCCAAGAAGATGCTGATCTAGAAGCCACTGCTAAGAAATCGAACTCCGAAGAAGGTACTCAAAAATGGGAACTAGTAGAGATGTCGGGCAGTAATAGTAGTGTGCCACCCTCTACCGGAAATAATATGGAGTGGCAAGAATATTACCTATTGCAATCTGACAATACCTTCACTAAAGTTCGTGAGCGAGATGGAACCACCAGAGAAGCAAGCGGAACCTATGAATATGTTACACTATCAGACGGGGAATATTTAGAATTGACTTACCCTTCGGAAAACGACTTAATAGGGAATTGTACTAGTGAACCAAAAGAGCACCTATTTGTAGAACCTGAAGACAAGCTGGTTGGAACCTGGCAGGCTTGCGATGGCCCTGGCTTAGTATACGAAAAAGTTGAGTCGAGCCAAGGCAGCAAAGCATCATAGCCTAGTTTCTTCCTTCTCTGTTATTGCATTTCCTCTTCAAAGTCGGTAGGGTTCACCCATCCGGCTTTGATTTCTTCGCCTTCCATGTATCGCTCATAAAAATTGCGCGTGTTTTCATTGGCATAGACGTATTCATCAAAGATCTCACCCCGGCCAAACATGCGAGGGTCACCTTGGGATTTAAGCTCCGCTAACATCTGATTTTTCATGGACTCCATAATGGGAGCAACTTCGGGATCATAGGCCAGATTGCGTACACAGTCCGGATCGGTGCTAATGTTATAGAACTCCTCGGTAGGACGTCGACCAAAATTCATCTCCCAATAGTTTTCCATATCGGGCGTTTGGCGATTTTCGAGAATAAAGGTTTTGGTAGGACTTCCATCAGTATTCAGATAGCCGGTTTCAGGATTTCCGGCGGGCCAACGATCAGGTTCGTAGTTGCGAATGTATAAGTAATTATTCTTTACAATACCCCGGATGGGATATCCCCAATCGTTTGGTCGGCCAATATCATGGCGCTCTTTTCCGATTAGTACGTGATCCCAAGCTGAACTATCGCCAGGTTGTTGTTCAAAAAAATACGTGAGACTGCGTCCCTGCATAGCTTGCATCCCACTTTCGTCGGGAGAAACATCTGCTAGTTGTGTTAGCGTAGGGGCAATATCGATGAAGCTAATATATTCCTCGATTTCGGTTCCCGGCTGCTCAATACCCGCCGGCCACATAACAGCGAAAGGCAGGTGATTGGACAATTCGTAAGCTTGCCCTTTTGTCCGGGGGAAAGGCATTCCGTTGTCAGCCGTAACAATCACAATTGTGTTGTCCAGTTCGCCGGATTCTTCCAGCATATCCAGCATTCTAGCTAGATGTTGATCAAAATATTCGATCTCAAAGGCATAGTCGAGCATATCCGTACGAATAGTATCATTCTGAGGCCAGAAATCAGGAATATCATCAATATCCGAAAGCTGCTTACCGCCCACTTTAATACCCGCTCCGTACTCATAAGCACGGTGAGGCTCGGTAGAGCCGTACCAAAAGCAAAATGGCAGTGAATCAGGTTTAGTAGCCAGAAAATCTCGGAAGTTCTCAGCATAATCGTTGTTGCTGATGTACTCAGCCGGAGGATCAGTTTTTTTGTCGTTAAACGCTGGACCGGTAAGCTCACGTCTTTTTCCGTTTCGCTCACCTACTTTCCCTGGTGCCCAACCTTTCGCTGTGTGACCTACGAAGTAGCCATTCTCCCCTAAGCTCTCCATAAACGTGACGAATTTATCTGGGAAGTAAGGAATATGATTAGCCGCCTCTTCCAACTGCCAAGAGTTGCGTCCGGTAAGAATACAAGCGCGAGAGGGCGAACACTTAGCATTGGGCGTATATGCATTCGTAAATAATAAACCGTTTTCTGCTACCCGATCAAAGGCAGGAGTGTTTACCCAAGTGCAGTCATAAGCTCCCATATGCGGAAATGAGGCATCATCGGCAATGGCAAATAAAATATTGGGGCGAGATAATTCAGCTTCGGAAGAATCAGTCTGGCAGGCACTTATTATAATACCTAAAAAAGCCAGACCGCAGAGTCGTTGTAGCATAGAAAGTCAAACCTGGTAGTCCGGCAAGATAAAGAAAAGAAAGCGAAAGGTGAAAGGTGCACAGAACATAAAACCTTCTACCATTTACTCTTTACCTTCCATCCTATGATCTATTCGCTTCGCAACGATTTTACCGGATTAGCCGAAGCAGCTTTGATAGACTGCCAGCTTACGGTAAGCCAGGCAACGAGCAGAGCGGAGGCTCCGGCTAAAATAAAAATGCTAGGCCCAATGCTGATTCGGAAGGCAAAGCCCTTTAGCCAAGAATGCATGATAAAGTACGCTAGCGGAATGGCTAACCCAAAAGCGATAAGTACCAGCTTGGTGAAGTCTTTGGATAGCAACAAAATGACACTCGCAATGGAAGCCCCCAGTACTTTACGAATCCCAATTTCTTTAGTGCGCTGTTCAGCCATAAATGAAGCGAGACCCAATAACCCTAGGCAGGCTACTAAGATTGCTAAGCTGGTAAATACCGAAAAAACTTCTCCTAACCGCTGCTCAGCCCGAAATAGCTTGTCAAAGTCCTCATCCAGAAAACTATACTGAAATGGCTGGTCGGGAGCATGTTTCTCCCACAAACCTTCAACGGTAGATAAAGTACCTGACAGGTCACCCGCAGCAGTACGGACTGATATATTGCCCCCTTGGGTAGTAAGCATCAGTGCCAACGGACGGATGTTATTTCGTAGGGTTTCAAAGTTGAAATCTTTGAAAACGCCTACTACTTTTAAATCCAGATATGTGCCGTATTCCCCGCCACCAAAATAGCGAATCTCTTCACTGAGTGGATCATCAAAGCCAAACTCTCTCACCGCGGCTTCATTGAGCAATACTGCTGCCGTATCGGTTGGGAAATCGCGAGAAAAATTACGGCCTTCCAATAGCTCAATCTGCATAGTTGGCAAGTGCTCGTAATCTACGTCGTAGGTAGAAATTAGGATGTCCTGCTCATCAGCCTTCTTGCGAAAGATTGTAGTATTGTTTACCCCGGGAGGCACGTTATTAGAAAGAGATGCATTGACGATAGACGACTGATCCGCTAACTCCTGCCGAAAAGCGGTTTGTTGTCCTTCCGATAATCGCCATACTCCATCAATGATTAGCATATTTTCTTTCTCAAACCCGAGATTCTTGGTACGAGTATATTCCAGTTGTTGGTAAACCAGTAGAGTACAAATGATCAGCGTAATGGAAATGAAAAACTGAAATACCACCAAGCTATTACGAATTCCACTACTCTTCATGCCGGCTTTAAGCTTTCCTTTTAGCACCTCTACCGGACGAAAGGAGGAGAGATAGAACGCCGGATAGCTTCCCGCTAGTAACCCTACCAGTATCATTAAGCCGAGCAGGCTTAACAGAAACCAGGGTTTAGTAAAAAGAACAGATGATATTTCTTTTCCAGCCAAATTATTAAAGGGTGAAAGTAATAACCAAGCAGCAGCTAAGGCCAGCAGAGTCGCTATAAGACTGAGCAGCATAGATTCGCTGATAAACTGACGAACCAAATGGGTACGAAGAGAACCCAAGGTTTTTCGTATTCCAACTTCCTTCGCCCGATTGGCCGAGCGAGCGGTAGCCAGATTCATAAAGTTAATGCAGGCTAACAGCAGAATAAAGAAGCCAATTGCGGCAAAAATATAGATATAGGTAATATCTCCGTTGGGTTCCAGTTCGTCCTGTAAATCAGAATAAAGGTGAATGTTGAGCAAGGGCTGGAGAAAGTATCCGTACTGGTTGCCTTGTCCAAAAAACTCGTCTAGCGAAACCCCCAAAAACTGCTGTACTTCTGGTCCCACGTATTTTTCAACCAATCCCGGTAATTTAGCCTCTAATGACTTAGCCGAAGCCCCTTCGTACAACAATAAATAGGTTTGAAAACTATTATTGAACCAACCTTCACTTCGGCTATATTCTACCGCACTCATGGAGCGAAGCAAACTGAAGTGGAAATGCGAATTATCGGGTAGTTTTTCCAATACGCCGGTTATCGTATGCGGAGTCTTTTCACTTCCTAGTAAAAGTGTCTTACCCAGTGGCGATTCATCGTCAAAATATTTATGCGCCACATCTTCCGGTATCACAATGCTAGTGGGGTCAACCAACGCAGTAGCGGGATCTCCAGCAATCAAAGGAAAACTAAATACCTCAAAAAAGGTCGAGTCAGCCATAAGAATATCTTCCTCAGAAATAACCGTTTCACCGTAGCGAACCACCTGGTCGCTCCAGTGAGTGTAAAGGCGGGTAGCGTTTTCTACTTCGGGGAATTCTTCAACGGCGGTAAATGCTAAGGGCGGAGTAGTATTAGTAGTAAATACCTCCTGATCGGCAATTTTGCCATTCAAACCTACTCGGTAAATCCGGTCAGCTCGCTCGTGGAAGGCATCGTAGCTTAGCTCATGGTAAACGTACAATAAAATTAGCAAGCAACTGGCAATTCCAATACTTAAGCCGATCACATTAAGAAAGGTATATAACTTTTGATTGATCAGATTGCGAAAGGTGATCTTTAGGTAGTTTCTAAGCATGATATAGAGGTTGAGGGTGAAGGGCAAATGGTAGATGATACAGTAGGACAGAACCCCTTTCTTTACTATCGCTCACCATTTGTTGCTATTTATCTCGCCAGTTACTGGTTAGATGCAGATAACCAGGAAAGGTTGCACTGGTGAAGAATGAATGTTGTGTATTTATTCATCTGAAGAAAAGACTCTACATTTAGACTGACTATGAATCACTAGTTTCAGAATAGATACCAGACTCCTTCGGCTCGCTTCTTGGTAACTGGCGTATAAAAAAAGACTTTTTTTATCTGCTTACCATTCTTTGGACGCTTTTACGGTCTTCACGCTCCATTTCCAGTAGAATTCGCTGCACAAATCTTCGGAAAGCAATTCCGTGTTTATCGTACTGCTTTTCCATCTTGAGTAAAAACCCCGGACTTTGACACAATCGCTCAATTCGGTCTCGACCCACCTGTCCAATATCAGGTGAGAGAGAAGCCTGTACAAACGATACATCTTTGGGAAAGTAATAGAAGAATAGTAAAAAGGGTAGCTGGACAAAACGCTAGAATACCTGTTAATGTAAGGGAAGGTCGGAGATTCCCACAACTGTTCATCCACGCACAATTTCTGTACGATTATGAACAATAGCACTTAAAACTCTATACTGTAATTATCTGATATTCAGATAGTTATTCTTAGGGTATATTTTTTGGACTAAGGAAACAAACCCGCTAACCTCTTCTTCCTATGCTCAAAAACCTGCTCAAAGTCGCGATCCGCAATATCGGTAAAGACCGTATTTATAGTCTGCTTAATATTCTGGGATTAACCCTCGGTATTACCTGTAGTTTGTTTTTGCTGTTGTATCTGCTCAACGAGCTTAGCTACGACCGATTTCATACCGAGAAAAATCGCATCTATCGGGTAGTTACCCACTTCACCGAAACCGATAATCAATTTACTTGGCCTTCGTCGCAGATTCCTCTAGCCCAGGAGCTGGAAGAAAAGTATACCGAGATAGAACACGCCATTCGCTTTATTCCGGCAGGAAGAGAGTTATTTGAAAACCCTGATCGGGATGTACGGTTCTATGAAGAAGATTTCTACTACGTAGACTCCACTCTCTTTGATGTATTCGATTTCTCGCTGTTGGCCGGTGATCCGGCAACTGTTTTGGTTAAACCCAACACGGCTGTATTAACCCAGGAAACTGCTCAGAAATATTTCGGTAATGATGATCCGATAGGGCAAACCTTTAGAAATGGAGATGAAACCTACGAAATCACCGGACTAGTGGAAGACGTGCCTGATAACTCCAGCTTAGAGTTTGACGCTCTACTATCAAGAGCCACTTTACCTGATGAAATAGGTGGCTGGGGAGGGTGGGGCGTTGGTACGTATTTGCTTCTGAAAGAAGGCACCAGTCAAGCCGATGCGGAAGA
>CAKZPJ010000799.1 GCA_937138955.1 uncultured Flammeovirgaceae bacterium
TGATAATGGATAGTTAGTCTCTTTAAACATCCGAAGTTTCGGAGACTTCGGATGGTTTTTTCTTCTGGATATTAGTGTGTACTCAGGATTGAGTAACTTGATTGGAAAACTAAACAACTAAACTATGAAATTGGGAGCATTTTCTATCAGCCTTAGCGTGAAAGACCTTGGCGTATCAAAAGAATTTTATGAGAAGCTAGGTTTTGAAGTCTTTGGGGGAGATATGGAACGGAATTATTTGATTATGAAAAATGGGAATGCCCTTGTTGGCTTATTTCACGGAATGTTTGAAGAAAATATTCTGACTTTTAATCCGGGTTGGGACGAGAGCACCAATGCATTAGAAAACTACGATGATGTTCGAGATATTCAGAAGAAGTTAAAGGCACAGGGAGTTAAACTGGAAAGTGAAGCTGACGAAAGTGCCAACGGTCCCGCCAGTTTTATAGTGCTTGACCCGGATGGAAATCCCGTTCTAATTGACCAGCACGTGTAGCAGTGGCTTATCTCAAGCTTTAGTAAGGCTACCCAAATCAAACCCTACTGAGTATTTAATATAGAAAACTCATACTCAATATCCCAGGAAAACTCTTGGTCGGGAGCAGCTTTTACTTGAAGGTAGGGTTCAGGGCAGGCAGTGGTGTGAGAGGCCCAGTAGACCATTTTAAGCAAGGGTTGGTCGGCGGTGATATGTACGCCTGCACCGGACTTTACATTTTCAATGCGAATATCGTAATCGTCGGCAGTAGAACCATAACCCTGAAGGTCGGGAGTAAACACGTATTCTCCTTTTTGCAAAGCAGTTTGATAGACTAGCTTATTTCCATCAGCTACTATCTTTTCACCAAAACCTTTCCCGTCTTTAACCTCCAAATCATAACCGAAAGCAGTCATAATATTGGGACCTGTGGTTTCATTATCAATTATGAAAAAGTTGTGATTATAAACCGTCGTTTCCAGTAGTTTATTGCCGATGTTTTTCAGTTGATGCACCAGTATCATTTTAGGCTCATCGTCTGCTAAGCGAATAGTTTTGGTATATTCATAAGCGTAACCACTGTACTCTAGGGTTTGCACCATCGTGATCTGATCGCCTTCTGACTGCACTTCCCACTGCCCGCCATCCACAATCTCGTACTGATTCATGAAATGATACGGTTTGTCATCTAACTTGCGTAGCATGCCAATACCGATCACCAAAAAGATATCGCCATCCTCGTAGCCGATAGGGTAAAAGGCCTCTACTGGGCCACTGATAGATTCAGGATTGGTAGGAGTATGCTCGGGTAGCCAGTTCCCAAAATATTCGTGTCCCTTAAACTGCAAACTACCAATCACTCCCGCCCAGTCAAAGCGAGTGCTACGGTAATAACCATTCTTGGCGTCCGGTAGATATACCTTCGCCTCAAGGTGCTCGTTGTTAATCGTTGTACTGGGGAAATCGGGTTGGGCGGTTGCCATAGTATTGAATAGCAAAAGGCTAAGGAAAGCTAAAAGGAATTTCATAGGAGAGAGTATAATCACTAATATACTTACTACTGCCGATAATGTACAGCAGACAGCAAATAATCAGACCAGTTGGGTCTTTCGTAGACTAGCTTTTCGCTTCGCCTTTTTGCGTAGTTTGTTAATCCAGATAATAGTACCTGTGATAGGCAAGCTGGTAGCAATCAGACAGGCAATGAAGTAAATGATCTTGGAAAAGGTGCCGTAGAACGTGCCCATATGCAATGCCTTTATAGAGCGAGCTACCTGTTCATTCCAGGGCTTTTCAG
>CAKZPJ010000800.1 GCA_937138955.1 uncultured Flammeovirgaceae bacterium
GAGGAAATCAAATAATGCTTGCTTCTGAGCTAATGTTAGATCGAAAATCTGTTCGCGTACATTCATCTGCCGTTGCAGCTGCTCTACTTCTACGTAGCGAAAATCATAGGCACTCAGTTTATAATTAAGCTTACCGCGTATAAACTTGAAATAAAACCCTGGCTCATCGAAATCAAAGGTGCCATAATTGTACACCATATCCAGCGGGGTGCCGCCCAGCGGGGTGCCGCCCAACGGGGTGACCGTCGCTACGGTATCGCCCAGCGAATTTACTGGGTCTTGGATTCGTAAAGCACTATGTCCAAAAGCCGTATAGAGTTGATTGCTCGGAGAATATGTTAGTAGACTAACAGTTGCATTGGGCGAAAGTGTTTGGGCGTAACTCTGAGAGGATATTCCGCACGGGGCAAGCAAAATAACGATCATCCAAATCAACCATAACAATTTTCTTCGTGCCATAATAAGTTTCATCAGGCTAACCGACGTAAAGTTACGCCTTCGTTTCGCTGCCAGAATTTTTCCCGTAACTTTGCCGCTTAATTTTTTAGTAACGATCTAATAACTAATTTATGCTACGGACGCATACCTGCGGCGAACTACGGTTAGAAGACAATGGACAAAAAGTAACCCTTACCGGTTGGGTACAGCGCAAACGCGACAAGGGCGGAGTGCTGTGGATTGACCTGCGCGACCGCTATGGCCTTACCCAACTGATTTTTAAGGCCGGCGAGGATACGCAAGGTGAAACCACTGACGATCTGATCAAAAAGGCACAGGATATAGGACGAGAGTACGTACTAAAGGCTAGTGGAATAGTCATTGAACGCTATTCTAAAAACCCCGATTTGCCCACCGGTGATATTGAAATTGAAGTCACTGATCTGGAGGTGCTAAATCCCTCTAAAGTACCTCCGTTTACCATTGAAGATAACACCGATGGTGGCGAAGACCTGCGGATGAAGTATCGCTACCTGGACTTACGTCGCAACGAAGTGCGGCAGAAGCTACAGTTGCGTCACCGCATGATGCAGCAAACCCGACGCTACTTAGATGATCAAGAGTTTATTGAGGTAGAAACCCCAGTACTCATCAAATCTACTCCCGAAGGTGCTCGTGACTTTGTAGTGCCTTCCCGAATGCACCCCGGTGAGTTCTACGCCTTACCGCAGTCACCGCAGACATTTAAACAGTTATTGATGGTTTCCGGCTTCGACCGCTACTTTCAGATTGTAAAGTGCTTCCGAGATGAAGATTTGCGGGCTGATCGTCAACCCGAGTTTACCCAGATTGACTGCGAGATGTCATTCGTCACCCAAGAGGACGTACTAAATACGTTTGAGGGACTAACGAAGCATCTGTTCCGGGAAGTAAAAGGGTTGGAACTAACCGAAGCAGGGGCGGCCTCCCGCTTCCCGCGCATGAGCTACGCCGATGCGATGAAGTACTACGGCAACGACAAACCCGACACCCGCTTTGAAATGCGTTTTGTGGAGCTGAATGAAGTAGCTCAAGGCAAAGGCTTTAATGTGTTTGATAGCGCCGAACTAGTCGTCGGAATTGTAGCTTCCGGCTGCGCCGAATACTCTCGCAAGCAACTGGATGCCTTAACCAATTTCGTTAAACGTCCGCAGGTGGGAGCAAAAGGCTTAGTTTACGTAAAGTGTAATGCCGATGGCTCATTTAAATCATCAGTAGATAAATTTTACAGTCAGGATGATCTGAAACAGTGGATGCAAACCATGCAAGCGCAGGAAGGCGATTTACTACTCATTCTGTCCGGCGATGCCAGCCCCACCCGAAAAGCTCTGTCCGAACTACGGCTGCATATGGGTTCTGAATTGAACCTACGCGATAAATCGGTGTACAGACCGCTGTGGGTAGTAGATTTTCCGTTGCTAGAGTGGGACGAAGATGCTCAGCGTTACTACGCGATGCACCACCCTTTCACCTCTCCTAAGCCGGAGGATATTGGAAAATTAGATTCCAATCTAGGCGAATCCACGCTGGGCGACGTGCGTGCCAATGCTTACGATCTAGTGATTAACGGCGTAGAAATTGGTGGCGGCTCCATCCGGATTTACGATCGGGATTTGCAGAAGAAGATGTTTCAGGTGTTAGGCTTTACCGATAAAGAAGCCCAGAAGCAATTCGGCTTTCTGATGGACGCTTTTGAGTTCGGGGCTCCGCCCCACGGGGGTATTGCCTTTGGTTTCGACCGTATGTGTGCTCTCTTCGAC
>CAKZPJ010000801.1 GCA_937138955.1 uncultured Flammeovirgaceae bacterium
TGCCAGACCGGGTAATAATCAATGAGGCGACTGCCCGCGCTTTTGGACTCAGTTCTGAAGATGCAATCCATCAATTAATAGTAGACCAGGAACAAGGTAAAACCTATACGATTGTGGGGGTAGTTGAGAACTACCATAAGATTTCACTGAAAGGTGAAATTGAGCCAACCCTTTTCCGTTACAATCCCCGACGCGGCTATATCACGCTAAACGTAGTCCCGGAAGTAGCGAACTCATTTGATGGCAAGATTTCGGAACTAAAAACAGTATGGCAGACGGTATATCAAGATCAGCCCTTTGAGTACTTTTTTCTGACTGATATGTATTTCGGTCAATACGATGCCGAGGCTTTCTTCCGAAACGTTTTTAAAGTTTTCACCTTTGTCTCCGTCTTGTTAGCCTGTCTGGGACTTATTGGATTGGCTATGTTTGAAGTGACCAATGGCAGCTTGGAGGTAGGCGTTCGAAAAACATTCGGAGCCTCATCTATGGGTATTTTAGCTTTGTTCTTCAAGAAATACCTGTTTTTACTACTGGTAGCCACAATTATCGGCGTGCCGATAGCCTATTATTTCATGAACTCTTGGTTGGAAGAGTACAGCTTTAGAATATTCTTGGGCGTACAACACCTGCTAACCCCACCGTTGCTTCTGCTAATGGTCGCTCTTGCCACAATCTCTTTACAGCTTATTAGACTGAGCTTGGTAAATCCTGCTAAAGTCCTTCGTGAAGAATAGAAGATACAACACTGTTTCCATAGTGGTAGACCTCACAGTGGATCAGCTTCGTTACTACTGAAGCATCCACTCCTAGTTCCGAACCACCCCTTCGTTGAAGCGTTTCATGATTTCTTTCCAATTGGTGAAGATAATTTCTTCGTCCTTTAGGAACTGGATTACATCGGGGTCGGCGAACATTTCAGCTTCCCAGATGCGCTGCTGCCAGGAGCCGGTGATCGTTTTTAGGTTTTCGGTATCTTCGGAAGGGTGGAAGATGATTTCGATTAATCCGGGTTGCCAGGATTGCACCAAGTCGTAGAACTTCTGGCGCTTTGCCTCGTACGTATCCGCCTTTCCTGCCGAGTAAAAATAGTCCAGTTTGGGTAATTTATAGTTATTAATTATTGACAACATTTCATCGGTAATGGGATAGCCCTGCTGCCGGAATCCTTCTACAACGGCTGGGTTAGACATATCAACTACCATCGCCGGAATACCGTATTCTTCCGCTACTTTGGTGTAAGCAGCGGTAAACTCATGCGAACCGTACAGGGTACCCATGTGCGTATCAATGTGATCGGGACGATACCCTAATGCCAGTGATTTCTCAATTTGGGCGCGGATCTCTTTTTCTACTTCTTCGGCCGAAGCGTGTTCCACTCCCTCTCGAACTCTACGCCATAGTTTTCCTTCGGAATCAATCAGTCCGGGCACTTCCGCTGGGTCGGCGACGGAACCCCAGCGGTAGGTTTTCCATTCGCTGGTGAGAGTCAGGTGTAATCCAATATCTTCTTGAGGATTCTCTTTAGCCCACTCAATAAATTCCTCAAAGTTGGGGCAGGGTGGCATGACCGCGGCCGATTGGATATGATCGTTTTTTAGATAATTCTTCGCCGAAATATTAGCTTCCTCGCACATACCAATATCGTCAGCGTGCAAGATTACGACTCTTTTGCCGGAAGGGTAGCCTAGCTTCTCGGCCCAGGTTTGCGATGTAGCGTCCTCACTATTTTGAGCAATGGTGGGTTGCTGTCCGGAACATGCCATAATAATCCCTGCTACTAACGATGCAAGCAGGATACGTTTTGTGTAGTTTCTGGTTATTGTGTTCATAAGTTTAAATTAATCTTTTGTAGGCAAATTTGAATGTACAGTGTAATAATCGTTTTCAATAAATATAAATAGGATTAGTCATTATCCAGCTAACCCAACCTCTGTCGAGCTTTATCCGAGCTACTACCCGATAATTCCCGGCGGAAACTGGTTGGTATTGGTAAGTGTATTGATCTCCAATCTGGTCAATCATCATCCCATCCTGGAAAAGCTCAAATCGTACAGGTAACGGGGAAACTGCTCGGAGCATTGTTGCCGAATCTATCGCTACCGAATCGCCCATAATGGCATTAACTTCTCCTCGATCATCCTGAGCAACAAATTGAAAACCCTGGGCTTCGGCTAAACTTTCGAAGCTGATGTAGGCATGGCCCGCCACGATATTATCTTTGATGGCTGTATTTGAAAGCGTATCGCTAAAGACGTGGGTATTTACGTAGTTAAATGAGTGAAAATAAGTATCCACCTCCCATTTGAATTTCCATCCGGTAACATCCGGTTCACTTAACAATAGTTTCTCTTTCCAACCGGGTTCGGTGATTTCTAGAGTTTTGGCGTTCGGGCCTACCCATTCTACCATTCCGTTGTCTGTGTGGCGGGCGCGGAAACTCTGGTTGTTGTGGGCATCCACCGCCGCAATTCCCACTATCTGGCGAGTTTGGTTCAAAGAATCCCAGTGCGCCAGAATTGCTGACTGTTCATCGTACAGCTCACGGTACGCCCAGTGGCGATAATCTTTCTTGTTAACCGCCATATTAATCATGAAGGGAAGAATACTCTCTTCATCCAGTAGGTCGGTATGGATGTTATAAATTTCCATCGTCTGATAATTTGGATCAGCCCAGTTGTGCGGCTCTTCGGAATGTACGTAAGTTACCATCCCACCATTCGCTACCACATCTTTAATCAATTGACTTTCATCCTGATTCCAGTCTAGCACTTCCTCTTGCATTGGGGTAACCATTATGTTCTTCGATTCGGTTCCGGCCTCTATAATCACCCCATCGTAGTTGCCGTGATAGCCCCGTGGAAACGAGTCCAGTTTATTTCGGATATGATCGGATAAGAAGATGAAATCTAATTCAGCCTGTTGAGCTGCCGGAAGTATTTCTTTGATTACTCCCCGGCTATCGTGCGACCAGTAGCTATGCGCATGCAAAACCCCTTGGTAGTCAGTTTGCTCAATCAATTTTTCGGGAGATTTGTATTTCGCCCACAACGCCGCCCGCTCTTTTTCTAATTTTGGATAAGTTACCCATTTGCTCCACCAAGCTGGCCCAGTGATAACTATAAATGTAATAATCAGCAAAGAGAAGATACCTACTATTGCCCACCCAGCGATACGCTTAATCTGTTGGAATCGGCTCACTTCTTAATCTGATTTCTCACAACTATCTCTTTATCTTCAGTCCGGGTTAGCGAACATATTTGTATTTATCCACTCGGCGCATTCGTTATATACGCGGGCAATATCCTTTATCTTGTGCCCGGAGTCGTACCAAACAATTTCTTTGGGTTCTGATGCTGCTGCGTGTAGCGCCACCGATGCAGCTTTGGGAATAGTTTCGTCGTGTTCGGCATTGATAAACAGTAAAGGATGCGGGGCAATCTGCTTCACGAAATTTAACGGCTCTACGGGTGCCATCATCGCTTGCTTCTCATCGCTACCAGGACCAAAGACAAACTCCAGCCCTCCTCCCGCAATAATAATAATTGCGTACTCTACCCGAGGTTCTACTCCGCAAAACACCGTACCGGCAATTCCTCCCAAGCTGATACCTAGAAACGCGGTGTGGTTAGCATCAATGTCCGAACGGCTATCTAAATAATCGGTCACTCGGCGTAAGTCAAATACGGTTTGAGACAGAGCGTTGGTAAACGTATACGGGTACTTCTGAATCATGCTTCGGTCGAAGTTCTGAGTTTCTCGTTCTCCGTGCAGTTCAAAGTCAATACGCATCACCGCGAACCCGTGTTCCGATAGAATCTTATCGCCGTACCGCATGTAGTCCACGTCTTTATGGTCGCCAAGGCCGTGCTGGGCAATGACTACTGGATAGGGAGCTTCGCCCTTCTCAGGTAGAGATAAAAGTGCCGGGACTTGTTTGCCGTGAACCGAAGTAAAGGTGATATGAAACGCTCTATCGCTGAGGGTGTCTACGCTTACTTCCAACGGAAAATTTTGGTCGTACTCGTAGTAATGCTCCAGGGGTAGGGATAACGGTTGAGTTTGCGAAACCGCTATTCCGGCATGGAAAATTACGGATACTAGTAAAAGCGCGCTTAACCTCATCTCACTACCCTATTTTACAAATACTTCATCATCATCGGCCACAAATGATTGCGTGCTCTTAGAATACACTTCACCGTTAGAATCCGTGTACTTCAAATCTACGTAAAAAGCTTTAAAACCAGCCTTCGGATAAGCAATGGTGGTTTTAATATTCTTTTGATTCTTGACCCCTAGACTTGTGCTTACCCATTCTTCATCCCGAAAATCGCGGTCTTCCGAATCAGCTGACCATAATACTACATCCACCAGCGGGTCAGGGGTTGCTTTTACTTTCAATGTAATTTCTCCGTTCTTTTCGGCAATATTCCATTGGCAGACCGGATACTTTTCTTGCTGTAAGGTGGTACCGAAAAAAGCACTTAATGCTTTTAACGCTTGTTCTCCACCACCCAGATCGTGCCCAGCATTGGGTACGTAATGAATATAGTTCTCACCAGGAATATCGTCGAGATAGTTCTTCACCGCATCAATTGGCCAATACTCATCGTTCGCACCGATGAATAGCATTTTAGGCATGGTGAGCATATCTCGGTACGAATAAGGGTCGATCATTTGGGTAATTTCATTACCGTCTGCAGAATGCACATCCTGCGGGATGCCTAGCTCTACATAGTCTTGAATCTGCGGACTATAATCTCCCCACACTTTCACTTGATAATCTAAATTGATAGGCATGTTCAGCATATCGATAACCATCGGGGCAATGGCGGCTACCCGCTCATCGCTGGCTCCGGTCAGCCAGGTGGTCCAGCCCCTTTTGGAAGCTCCAGAAACCACAAAGCGGGAAACTTCTTGGTTCAATTCACGCTGCGCGAACTCCTGAACTGCATCCATCGCCCGTACCGCGCTTTTGGTCATTGGGAACAGCAGAGGCCAGGTGTAGTCGTTATCCTTCCGAAAGTTATCCAACGTGAAGGAAATCAGTTCGTCTTCGGTAAGATCGTCGTACAGTGGTTGGTTAGGAACCTGCCGGATGATGGCGACAATAGCCTTATTTTGAGCGGCTACGGCCCCAAAACTCTTCATCACATCGTCATCCTGGTTTTTCCAATTGGGTTGTCCCTCTTTC
>CAKZPJ010000802.1 GCA_937138955.1 uncultured Flammeovirgaceae bacterium
CGGGCAAGAAGTGCTGTTTTCCTACGATGCTTCGGGGTTTCAGTCCTTAGAGGGAAGGCAGTTAGACAGCCGAATCTACCGAGTGCCTACCACGGCTTCCCCCGATAGTATTCAGTGGGTGGATGTTTCCATCAACAAACCGGCGGGTACTAACGATCTTCGTCCCCGATACTCTCCCGACGGAGCCAAAATCATCTTTGAAAATGCCCCCAATGATGATCCCCGCTCGGCTTCCATCTGGATTATGGACTTGAACGGAAATGACCGCCAATTGCTCTACGGAAATGCCCAGATGCCGGATTGGAGATGATCTCTGGTTCGTCAGGTTAAAAAACCAAACAAGTCATTTAACCGGTTGCTATTGCACGAGGACAATCATAAAACGCTGCTATTCAGACTTAGGCGCCCGCATTAGATCAGACAAAGATAATAGGATTATCTCGTATCGGCTTTTTCAACTCAGGGGGTAATCCAAAGTTTTCATCAATAAAACGATCAATTTCGCCTAGCGTTTTTTCGGAAAGAAGGTTGGTAATTTCATCTACAGCGGAGCCACTAATCATATAAGGCAGAAAAGAATAGACGCAACGATTATCTACAAAATGCCCGTAAATCTGGTATTCTTCTAACGAAGGCTGCGCCTCACCCGTAATTAGGCAATTTTTTAACCATGCGGGAGCGTTGAGTGAATCTGATTGCATTAGTTGATCCCGCCGCAGGTGAAAGTTAACCCGGTTTTCAAAAAATTCTTGGATGCGAGATAAGGAAGACAGCGATAATTCTTTTCGCATCTGATCGGCGCAATTAAGGCACATCGCGTACTCAAAAATCACATCGGTGGTCTCAAATTCAGGATAGTTACGAAATGCCTTCTCTACCAAGTATTGGGTATTGGGTGCTTGTAGTGCCCGATCACAGGAAATACAGTGCTCAAAAGGTGCTTTGGTACTATGAGAGTAGAATAACTCAGGAATACCACCATACTCCTGTTTAATAAATTGGCGAGATACACGCCTGTCTCTATCACTACTGTTTTCCTCCATACAATCTTTCAATATCGTTATTCCAACAATAACTATTAATTCAAGAATTACAAAGTTCCCTATCATTTTTTCACTAATTTATCGCTTCATGATTGAACCAGCTCCTCACGCTGAAATTGCGCTCTCATCTTCGGCAGGAAAATGGATTCTCGCCTCTACCATTCTGGCTTCCAGCATGGCTTTCATTGACTCTACCGCCTTAAATGTAATTTTGCCCTCATTGCAAAATGATCTGCAAGCCAACGGTACCGATATATTCTGGATATTAAACGCCTACTTGTTGATGCTGGCTTCTCTTATACTAGTAGGAGGCTCATTGGGTGATAAGCTAGGTAGGAAGAAGGTTTTCATGATTGGGATTGTCATTTTTATGATTGGATCAGCCGCTTGTGGACTTTCGCCCACAGTAGAATGGCTAATTGGTGCCAGAGCGGTGCAAGGAATAGGTGGAGCACTAATGATTCCGGGTAGTCTTTCAATCATTTCTTCTACCTTTCATAATCAGGAAAAGGGTAAAGCAATTGGAACTTGGTCGGCAGCTACTACCCTGGTTACTGTGGGGGGTCCCATACTAGGTGGAGCTATGGGTGATGCTGGTCTGTGGCGAGCTATTTTTTTTATCAACTTGCCAATTGGATTAGCCTCTTTAGTAGTTCTTTACCGTAAGGTACCTGAAAGCTCTGATGATAGTCTGGATCATCGTCTTGATTACGCGGGAGCTATCACCGTAGTGTTAGGGTTGGCTTTGCTTACTTTTGGCTTTCTCGAGATTCCCGAACGGGGTTGGAACCACTGGAAGGTATACGGAGCGTTAGCGAGTGGAGTATTGCTACTAGTTGGTTTTATTCGCATTGAGCAGGTGAAAAATAATCCGATGGTGCCACTCCGTTTATTCAATAATAAAACCTTCACTGGCGCGAATTTGCTGGCTTTTCTATTGTATGCCGGATTGTCTGTGGGAATGCTATTTCTCGCCTTAAACTTGGTTCAAATTCAGGGCTACCAACAGGTGCAAGCTGGAATGACAATGTTACCTTTCACGATTTTACTAGCATCTTTAGCCCGATGGGTAGGAGGCTTGGTGGACCGTTACGGTGCTCGCTGGTTGCTGGTTAGCGGATCAACCCTAGCAGGGTTCGGTTTTCTCTGGTTCTCTACGGTTGGGCTTACTAATGGTCCCTCCGATTTCTGGGTCACATTTTTTCCGGGAATTATATTATTCGGTCTGGGTATGTCGTTGACGGTTGTGCCTCTTACCACAACGGTGATGGCCTCAGTGGCTGATCAGCACGCAGGAACAGCCTCGGGTATCAACAATGCTATGACTCGAACCGCTAATGTATTTGCTAATGCTACCGTTGGAGCGTTGGCGGTGGTATTGTTTACCAGTTTTTTGACCCCGATGGTCAATTCACTGTCGCTAGATAGTAGCATTCAGGAATTAGTGATGCTTCAGGCATCTAACTTAGGCGATGCTGAAGTTCCGAAAGTAGTTCCTAATGCTATGCACACTCAAGTACAGCAGGCTTTTAGGCAATCATTTATTGCTATGTTTAATCAACTGATGTATATCAGTACCGGGTTGGCTTGGGTCTCAGCCGTTGTAGCTTTTTTCCTGATTGATAAGCGTCACGTAGGCGATGACTAACCTTTCGTTAACGAAAACTCTAGGCTGCTTTGCCTAATGCTTTAAGATGCACCAAATGTGAATAGAATGCTCTGGCAAATGAGGGGTATTCGTGGTATACAATATTAAACTCCTGGCAGGTTTCTTTTACAAGCTTATTGAGCTGAGGATAGTGAATATGGCTGATCCGGGGGAAAAGGTGATGCTCCACCTGAAAGTTGAGCCCGCCGAACATCCAACTGATGACTTTATTACTAGTAGCAAAGTTTGAGGTTGTAGAAATCTGATGAAGAGCCCACTCCTTTTCAACTTGGTTTGACTCCTGGTTGGGTACTGGAAACTCAGTAGACTCTACTACATGGGCTAACTGAAAGACTACACTGATACATAGCCCAAAGACAAAAGATACTATTACAAATCCAAGTACAGCCGGCACAAACCCAACCATCAAGCTAGGTAAGAGTAAATAAATGGAGATATACAATAGTTTTGTAAACCAAAAAATTACGTGTTCTTTTCGCTTCCGTTCTTTACTTTCAGGTCCCTGAGAGATCCAGCCCTGAAAATACTTTTGAAAATCGTAGTAGAAGATCCAGGCTAAATAAGCAGCACCGTACAAAAACACCCAATAGATGTGCTGAAATCGGTGAAACCAGTAGTGAGGTTGATCCTCATGTAATCGCATAAGTGGTTTTAAGTCAATATCTGAATCCATTCCTTCAATATTTGTATAGGTATGATGGTTGATATTGTGCTTGATTTTCCAGAAGTGAGCACTTGCGCCTAAAAAGTTAAAAAAATAAGCGGAAGTTTTATTCAACCACGAGCGATGGGAAAAACTCTGATGCCCACCTTCGTGCATTATATTAAAACCTATAAAAGCTAAAACAATACCCAAAAGAGCGCACATTAAAGCTGATAGCCACGCAGAAGGGGTAAAAAACACCAAGGTTACATAAAGTGCTATCGCGACTAATACCAAGATAATTGACTTCGTGTATAGCTTTTTTCCTCCGGATTTACGCAATTCGTTATCGGAAAAATATGAATTCACCTTTTCTTTTAACGATCTGAAAAAAGGCCTTTGTTTATTATCGAAAGAAATTTTACTCATAATATATCAGTACTAACCTAATTTGAAATTAACCCAAGTGTTAAGAACATTGTTCACGAAGCTAACGATGATTGAAAAGTTTTTAGACTGAAAAAAATTGCTAAAAATCAATTATTTGAGGATTGCAGTTTAACAGAGGGGATTTTGTGAAGTGGATGCTTGATAATTTATTTGCGGCAGGGCTTGGTATAATTAGATTGATTCAACATCAAGCAAATTTTTTTAATTCGAAATTCGCCAAAAGCGGGTATAGCGCGATTGGCGAATAAGGCCGATAGGACCGCGATAGATACCACCATCTACGTACTTATCGTAAACGCGAACCGCGATAGTATTAAAACTTCCTGGATTTAATATATTGGAAGGAACCGAGTAATTGCGAACCTGCTGATAAGCGGCATCGTTGTTCAACTCAGGACGGTTATTGCTACGAAAGCCGGTTGTGCCTACTTTAACACCATTGACAAAGGTTTGATCGTAGTCATCAATCAATCCTAATAGTAGCAGCATCTCATCGCTGGCAAAATCTTCCGGTAAGAAAAAAGTTTTTCGGTACCAAGCGTAGCCGTCGTAATTATGAAATCCTTGGGCCTCCCAGAAGTAGGGCACCATAATTTTTTCCCAGTTGCTATCTCCTAGATCGTTTTCCTTCCATCGGGGGTTATCACCCAGCGTAAATTTCCACACTCCTCGAAGATCAACATCCAACTGAGACTCGGAGTCGTCAATCATTATACCAATCTTACCCGCAATTATTCCACCATCTATTTTAGAATCATAAACTCGGACTGAAATGACATTAACCCCATCAGAATTTAAATATTCTATCGGAATAGGATAGCGACGGTACGCCCGATATGCCGTGTGAAAGTACGGGGGAAATGAACCGGAAAACCCGATAAGTTTTCCATTCAAATAAACTTCATCAACGTCATCGATATAACCTAGCGAAATATAAAGGTTGTTTTCTTCAATTGAGGAAGGTAGCGTAAAGGACTTGCGGTACCAGGCGTAGCCATCGTAACCATGAAATCCCCGACTTTCCCAGGGAGCTGGGGTACGAATGGTTTCCCACAGGCGATCATTAAAGTCAGGATCAGCCCATTGAGCGTTATCGCCAATTGAAAACCGCCATTCACCAGATAAATCCAGTACCATACGCCAGTTGTTCGCCAATAAGATTTGGCTGAAAAATAGTCCTACCAACAGGATCAGCGTTTTTACTAATTTAACTTGAAGCATACTAAACTCTTATAGCAGTGTGCTAAAACCAGAGCATAATTTGGTTTAGCGGTTGTCTTTCGTTAGCGGGTAGACTTT
This sequence comes from uncultured Flammeovirgaceae bacterium, assembly GCA_937138955.1. Classification (GTDB taxonomy): domain Bacteria; phylum Bacteroidota; class Bacteroidia; order Cytophagales; family Cyclobacteriaceae; genus Tunicatimonas. Next base: position 5,105 of record CAKZPJ010000802.1, read on the forward strand.
CGGGTCTTGATCGCGATAGTTTGTTTTTGGTAGTCAATGATAAATCCGTAACGTTTCATAACATCGGAACCAATGATTCCGTCTATTTTCACATCGATTCTATTGCCTAATGATGATACTACACCTGACAAATCGTAGGTTTTAAATAGTGCTTTAATAGGCATAGAACCAATTATCATTTGAACGTTTTTTGCCTTATAAATGGTTTGGTGCTTACCACTGAGTCCTAATACTTGCTGTTTGCTTGCACTAACCAGCAATGGGCGAAAGTCAAAGTAGTTCGCTTCACGCTTATGAAGGATTGTCATATCCGAACCAGTATCTACTAGAAAATAAGCTGATTTTCCGTTCAATTTAACCTTTATAATGGGTTTGTACTGCCAGTTTACTACTTTAACGTATTCGTAAGTCTCATTAGTAAATCCCGAAAGCAAAATCCCAACAAGCGACATTAATAGCGTTAATTTTTTCATTGGGAGGTGTTGAGTTATTATTATAAAGTACGAGAACTACCCCTCAATATTTGCCACCGTACCGTCAAAGCTTGTAAAAAGATGTCATCATAATCATGAGTAATGATTTATGAAATTTAATTATTCACTACTCAGCATTCAACATTCATTCATCATTAGTCATCACTCATTAAAATTACGGGATTAATTTATAACCTACTCCGTGGACGGTAAGAATATGGCGAGGATCATTGGGGTTAGTTTCAATCTTTTGACGAAGTTTCACAATAAAGTTATCTACCGTACGTGTAGTGGGTTGATCATCTTCGTATCCCCAAATATTTTCCAACAGGTCATAGCGACTAACTGGTTGTCGGGCGTGTTCCCATAGATAGCGGATAATTTCAAACTCTTTATGGGACATCTTAATGGGTTCTTCATCGCTAAACGCTTCGTAAGCGTCAGGCAAAACTCTGAGCCGTCCAAGTTCAATGGCGTTACTGCTAGGGGCAGAGGTTTGGTTATCGGTAGTCACCGATTGTCGGCGAAGCACTGCTTTAATCCGGGCCAGCAGTTCGCGTAAGCTAAATGGTTTGGTAATATAATCATCCGCCCCTAGTTCTAGCCCTCGCACTTTATCAATCTCTTCACCTTTGGCGGTAAGTAGAATAATGGGGGTACTATTGCCTTTTTTGCGAACGGTTTTGCAAATCTCAAAGCCCGTCATAGAAGGTAGCATTACATCAAGTACCACTAAGTCAAAAGAATTATTTAAAATCAACTGTAGTCCTGCCTGACCATCGCTGGAGACTGATACTTCGTAACCTTCAAATTCCAGGTTATCGCTTAAACCCATTCGCATGCTGGGTTCATCTTCTACGATTAATATTTTCTTCATTCGTTGGCAATTAGTTTTCCTACCCGGTAGCAGATAGGAAAGTTAAGACGAAAATTACTTCCCTCTTTCGGGCGACTGGTTAATGTGATTGTACCTTTGTGAGCATCCATAATATACTTGACTAGGCTAAGGCCTAAGCCCGTTCCCGAACGGGGCGAGCCATTAGCCGATGATTCTACCTGTTTGGTGGGAATAGAAGATGAAACGCGAAAGAATTTCTCAAAAATGACTTCCTGGTTCGCCTCCGAAATACCCATACCTTTGTCCTGAATTTCAACGAAATAGTAACCCTCATTAATACCAGTCAACACCGAAATCTCTTTGTGTTCATTACTGTATTTGATAGCATTGTCCAATAAATTAATAATTGCCTCAGTAATGCTTTCTTGATCCCCATTAATCGTTAATTCTGTTTCCGAAGGATGAAAGTGATAATAAAACCCTTCATTTTTCAGATGAAAGTTGTAGGATTCCAGCACGCTGGCCACTATTTCATTGAGGTTGATAGGCTCAAAAGTAAATCGATGTTTCCCCGCTTCCATTTTAGAGAAGTTGAGTATTTTGTTCACCATACTAGTGAGACGTTGCGATTCCTGGTTTACGATCCGGTAGTATTCTTGCTTTTTTTCTTCACTTTTTACCCGATTCATCATTAGTGTTTCCGAAAACATACTAATCAATGCCAGCGGAGTGCGAATCTCGTGGGAGACATTGGAGACAAAGTCGGATTTGATTCGGGCTAACTCAATTTCCTTTTTGATAGTGCGGAATACGAACCACGCTCCAAGTAGTAGCACGGCATTTAGACCAATAATCAAAAACAGGTTAGTGCGAAAACGTTGTTCGGCCAAAGTAGGTTTTTCCCGATCTTCTAGTCGGATGGTTAAATAATAATCAGGAAATAGCCACAGCGGTTTGCGGGGTGCCTGACTGATACCGTGCTTTACGTGGTTTGCCGTTGTGTACAAAGGTATCTCGGCTAGTTTCTGATGCACCGAGATGACAAATTCTTCCTGAGCTATAGCGTGAATGCGAGGTCCCAGAAAATCGTTGACAAATACGGTAGGATCTAAAATAAAACCGTAGAGCGTAGTAGTGTGATCCGTAGTAGCAGGAAGAAAAACTAAAAGCTCAAGCGAAGAGGTATCTGAAAAGAAAGGCTGAATTTTGAGATACCCATTTTCTCGGTAACTAAACAAACGTTTAACTACTTGCTGCTGGCTTGAAATGAGTTTGGGAATGATTTCTTGATTTGCTGAGAAAAAGACTTCACCCTCGTTGGAATACAGCTTGATATCGGCTGATGCTAAAGAATCCATGATAAAAGCTTCCTTAATAGCGTAGTTCTCACTGAAGAACTGATTGTTAGCTTCCCCACTTTGCCATAGACTGTCTTGCTGTAACTTGCTCCAGTCTTGAGTCCACGACCGAGCAATATCTTCCGAATACTGGTTCACCGAAAACAAAATAGCTTCCAGCTGATTGTTATAAATCTCCTCAACAAGCAATTCATTCTCTCGAACCGCCTGTAGTTCCCGCACCGAGTAAAAGATGGCCGGAAGCAAAAAAACGATTAGAAGCACCAGACCTACTTTAGTAAGTGAACGGGGCATATTTAGGGTTGTTTCTCAGGAAAGTTACGAAAAATGCTAAATTAGGACTTGATAATGTAATAAGTAACATTACCATCGTACCCACTAGGCAAGTGGCTATAAGTATCCCAGATTATCCTTTCCTGTTGCTGAGTTCAAAGCCTCATTTGGACCACAATATAATGGTCTCTATACAATTTTACTCGAGTTTAAAGCAGTATTATAGTCATTAAGGGCTAACCTGTTTTATCCAATCCGGTGAAAATGACACGTATTTAATCGTTTTAGCGGTTTGTTCTTGGTCGCGACGATGGTAGCTATAGACTATGTGTACCCGGCCACCTTCTCCCTGAATCACAGAAGGATAGTGACTTTGGGTTGCTTGTTCCCCTCTCTGATCCAGCTCCAAGTGCTTCGTCCACTGCCAGCTTTTACCTTCATCATCGCTGAGCGAAACCGCTAAACTATGGCGACCGTCTTCAGTATCATTATACACGATTAGCCATTCGCCGGAAGCTAATGTTACCATATCAAAGCCCGCACCGGGGTTGGGTAAATTACTATCCTTGGCTATTGTCCAGGTCTCGCCCCGATCAGTGGAGGTCGTTCGTTGCATTCGTTGAGGTGGCGGGCCGTTATCTCGTAAGTACGCTACCAGTGTACCATCCTGTTGTTGAGCAATCGTTGGCTGAATGCCAATGCCACCAACCACAGGATTACTAAACTGCCAGTGATCGCCACCATCGTCAGTATAAGCAAATAGTGAAGACTCCAACCCATCGGAGTACAATGGTATAATGATTCGGCTATCTAGCATAAAGGGCTTATTCTTAGTCTGCCAGCCTATTCGTCGGGAGATTGGGTAGCCCAAAGTAGTATCAGTCGGTGGATCATCGCTCAGTAGTCGGCCTCGACGTAGCATATTTTCTCCTTGGGCCAAGCTATCTACGTAGCGACGGAAGGGTAGCCATAATTTTTGTTGTTGAGCCGCTTCATCTTCGGGGAGTTGGGGTAATAATTCATTCTGCCAATAGCTTTCGTATTCATTCATTTGCTGCTGTACGCTGGCTACAAAACTATCACCGGGTTGAATGCCCCTTTCGGTTTTATTCCCGGGTTTTACCAGTAAGTTATTTTGCCAGTTCCATTTTGGGGCATATGAGCTCGAGTAGTCTTCGCTAATACGGTACGTTAGCAACGAAGTTTCCCATTGATTGGCTAGTACGGTGTACCATAGTAGCCAGAGGCGCTGCTGTGGGTCTAGGAACAATACTGGGTTTACATCGGGAAACCCAGGTTTATCGGCCATCAGAAAAGGGGCAGACCAAGCTGTGTCTCCCGAGGTGAGTCGGCTGCCCATAATCTGTACATCATCAGCCCAGCGTTCACCTGAACCCTGAAACCAAGCAGTTAGCAGATCGCCATTAGGTAATTCTACCATGGTAGGACTATGCACGTGCTTGGTTTGGTAAGGAAAAATTAGGGTTTCTTCTAAGCCTGAGGGCATTATTGGGGACTGAGCTATTAAGTAGGGTGAGAGTAGAAACAGCAGGAGGGTTATTATGAGTAGTTTAGAACAACGACTGGCTCTGAGTATTTGTGATAATGAAGAGTAAATCTCCCTAGCCCCCTTTAAAAAAAAAGGGGGAAATGCTAACTTTCTCTTAAGAGAGTGGCAATTATGTGATAGAATTAAGGTGGTTAAATTAGGTTTCTTGTATTTAATTATATCCATATTGTTAGCTATCAATTACATTAAGGTACCGGGCCATCCAGTAGGGAAGGAGGTACTCGGCTCCAGTGAGTTCCTTTAATCCACCTTGCCCTCCGTCAAGCTGAAAAGGATTAGCGTTGTAGCGAATAATTTGCCGTTCGGCAGCGGGTAAAAGCTCAGCAGTTTCTTGCTTACGGAAGTTAGGCTCTAACATTGTTAAATCCTGACGGTGGGAGTTTTTAGTATTATAGCGAATGAGATCCAGTGGATAATCTCGCAGGAACCAGAGGGTGGCTGCTTGATCAAACGAACCTTCGGTGGCGTAAGTGATTAGATTCCAAACTGGATTTTTTTCGGGCTGTTCAATCTTCCAATGGTTACGGATTGCTTGTTCGTACTTCTGTTTTAGTTCATCATTAAACGCATGGCGATGAATTACCCAGTAGGTAAGAAACGCCATTTCATCATCGGAGTGGTTCCAGCCACCTCCGCCCATGTCGTGACCTTCGTGCACGTAGCCCGGAGTAGGAGCGATGGTGTTCATGTCGATCATGATATTATTTAGGTAGCCGTGTTCTTCCATCATTCGGTACGCTTCTTCTTTAAATCGCTCTTTGCCGGTGAGGTCGTAAGCTAATTGTAATCCGGCAATTAGGGTTAAACTTCCCAGACGGCGATCGCGAATGGTGGGCGGGTACCAGTTAATGTACTCGGGATTCCAGCGACCCCACAGGGTAGGCTCACCGTCTACATCTACAAAGTAGTAATCATTATCAATAAGGTGGGTGACAATGGCGTCAATGAAATCAGCTACCCGTTGTTCATCTTCCGCACTTTCGGTGAGAAATTCATCCATCAGTGAAGCAATATAGATGTAGGCCACAAACTCATCGCTGCTGGTGTGTCCTTTCCATTCCCAAGCTGAATCCGGCGAAGGCCGCCAACGAACTAAATCTGATACTTTATAATCTTTTCGCTCAAAGGTACGGGAAGGAAAGCCTTTTAGGGGGTTGATGGAGAGTAGTCGTTCGTAAGCCTCAAAGGCTTCCCACGCATTACGCCGGGCTTTGGGTTCCTGGGTTACTGAGTAGCGATACGCCTGACTGCCTAAGTAGAAGGCTGACCAAAGACCATCGTTGTCAGTATCAATCATTTCAGCAGTAGTAATGTCGCCGGGTTCGGCTAATCGCATCTCAGCGATCAATCCGTAACGAATGTGACGCTGACGAACCTTCTTCTCAAAGTACTGAGCTTTCTCAGCTAAGGTGGTCGGCTGAAAATCTACTTTATTTAGTCCAGTAGAAGTGAGCAAGTAAACGTCTCCTTCACTATGAATCGCAATATCAATTACTTTATTCTGATCTAGCCAGCGCTGAGAGGCAAAATAGCGAAATGAAGTATCCGTTTGTTGCCAAGCACCTTGCGAGGTGGCCGCCCATAATCCGTTAGAGCTAGATAGTAAAGTGCTAATTTTCGGTACCGGAACCCGACTGACCAGCGAAGTGGTTTCAGTAGCATTGGTCAAGGAAATACTGTAGTAGCCATCGTCAGTTCCAATCAGTATTTCATCATCTCGGAAGGTTAGGCAATT
>CAKZPJ010000803.1 GCA_937138955.1 uncultured Flammeovirgaceae bacterium
ATCGTGTTCAGATGAAACCGGGGTTTAAACCGATGTATGGGGCAGATGGCTGGCAACTTAGTAATGCTAATATTTTGCCGCTTGCTGCCCAGCGAGTTTCTTTAGAAATCGTTGCCGAAGCCGGAATAGATCGTATTCGCCAGAAAAGCCTAAAACTCACCGGGTTTTTAGAAGAATGCATTCATTCTATCGATCCTGAAGGAAAGCATATTAATATCATTACTCCTCACAATCCTGAAGAGCGAGGCGCACAATTATCGCTAGTGTTCTCCAGTAGGGGAAAGCAGGTTTTTGAAAAGCTCACCCAATCCGGTATTATTGTCGATTGGCGGGAGCCCAGTGTAATTCGGGTAGCTCCTGCTCCACTATACAACACATTTACTGAAGTGTATCGCTTTAACGAAATTCTTCGTGAAAACCTATCCTGATGAATGAAGGTAAGATGACTGTTTTAGGAGCAGGCCTATCTGGGGCACTGCTTAGTACCTTATTGGCTCAAAAAGGCTATCAAGTACAACTTTTTGAAAAACGATCTGACCCTCGAACGTTTGGTTTAGAAGAAGGGCGATCCATCAATCTTGCGTTAAGTTATCGGGGTTGGAGTGCTCTAGAGCAAGCCGGACTGCGGAAAAAAGTTCGTGATCAAGCGATTGCTATGCGAGGACGAATGATGCACGATGATAATGGAAAACTATCATTTCAGCCTTACGGTACTCAAGAGCAGGCTATTTATTCAGTATCGCGATTAGGGCTTAGCCAGTTATTAGTAGAAGAAGCTGAGAAAGCCGGAGCAGAACTTTTTTTTCAACATCGCTGCGAAGAAATCTACCTAGATCGGGGAGAAGCATTGATTCACAGCTTAAGAGATAAAACAGATATTCTAGCTCAACCCGATCTGCTTATTGGAGCCGATGGTGCTTACTCCACGTTGCGAACTGCTATGCAGAAAACGTCTCGCTACAACTATAGCCAATCGTATATTGAGCACGGTTACAAAGAATTGAGTATTCCGGCTAAAAATGGTGAATTTGCTATTGAACCTAATGCCTTACATATCTGGCCTCGGGGCGGATATATGCTAATTGCGCTCCCCAATGCCGATAAAAGTTTTACCTGTACCTTATTTTTAGCTTACGAAGGAAAAGAATCATTTGAAGAGCTAAACAACCCAGCCGATGTAACTCGCTTCTTTGAAACCCAGTTTCCCGATGCATTGGCGGTGATGCCTCAGCTGACCGAAGAGTTTTTTCAGAATCCTACCTCCGATTTGGTTACTATTAGATGTTTTCCCTGGTCGCGCTACGGTAAAAATGTGTTAATTGGGGATGCAGCTCACGCCATCGTTCCGTTCTACGGACAGGGTATGAACGCCGGTTTTGAGGATTGTCGGATTTTCATGGATTTACTAGCAGAGTGCGATCACGATTATGCGAAGATGGTACAGCGGTTTCAGGAGTTACGCAAGCCTGATGCTGATGCCGTAGCCGAACTGGCCTTGCAGAATTTTATTGAAATGCGTGATTTGGTAGCTGATCGAGAATTTCTAGAACGTAAAAAGATTGAAGCGGAACTGCACCGTCGTTTCCCCGACCGTTGGGTACCACTGTACACGATGGTTACTTTTACCAACATCCGTTATTCCGAGGCACTACGCACTGGGCAGCAACAAGACCGTATCATGCGCAAAGTAATGAAGCACTACGATTACGCCTCCGAACTTACCGACCAAGATTACGAACGCATCGTGTCTTTAATGACTGATGAATAATGACGAATGAACGTTGGATAGTAAGTAATGAAAAATGACCTTTCACCTTTCACCTTTCACCTTTCACCTTTCACCTTTCATTGCTAACGCTGAAGTATCTTTGCAACCGACAACCTTATAAAGTGTTCCGTTGCTTTTGGTGAAGAGGTAAAGTTCGCCCGCGCTATCTAGCCCAAACCGAAGATCTACCCGTCTGCTTTGGGTAAGGTTTTCCAAGTCAGTAGCTCGCCCTTCAAACTCAATACTCAATTGATAAACCGGAGCCTGCTGACCAAGTTCCATCTCATCTACTTCGGAGTAAAATATTTTACCCCGGGGAATATCTCCGAATACATATTTACCTTCCAGTAGTGGCACTTCGGTTCCGGCGTAGACAAAGCCACCCGAGACTGCATTCCCTTCGTCGTGATCGTACTGAGTCACTGGATACACGTAGCCCGAATCGTTGGCCGGAAGCGGGTAAACTAACTCAGGATTAGCCATTGGGTCAAACAGCAGCATGCCCTCTCGGTTAGGCCAGCCGTAGTCACCTCCAGCAACTCCCAGATTCACTTCTTCCACGCTATGTTGCCCAATGTTAGAAATAAACATTTTGCCAGAACCGGTACGATCCCAAGAGATACGGTGAGCGTTGCGGAAGCCTCGCGCCCAAACCTCAGATACCGCCGCAGGATCGTTCACGAAAGGGTTGTCATCAGGAATACCGTACTGACCGTTGGCACTATCGTCTCCTAATGGATCAATGCGGACTACACTCGTCCAGATTTGCTCTTTGGTATCGCATAAGAACGGATAGCGCATACCCGCTCCGCCATCTCCCATCCCCAAGTAGAGCATACCATAGTCTGCCTCACCTGATTTTACTAGTGGGTTAAAGGCTACTTCCTGAAAACCGTGAACATGAGACACCATATCTACCCGCAATAACTCTCGTTGGGTACCGGAAAAGCTTCCGGATTTAGGGCTGTTAGTCTTCCATTCTACTAATACCCACTGTAGTTTAGCATTAATACTATCGGGGAGGGGAAAATCCGCCGGAGCAGTGCTGGCTGGCTCCGTGTGGGTAGTGTAGAGAAGACCATTTTTCTCGAACTCAGGGTGGAAGGCAAAACTTCCCAGCCCGGTGCCGTAGCCCGGAATATGAATAAAGTCAGCGTATTCGCTATTCATATCTAGGTACACCTGTGGAGTGCGATCAGTAATTTCGTAGAGTTTGCCTCGTAGATCATGAATAAAAAGTCGTTCACCCTGACTACTCTCTATGGCTAGTAGTTTATTGATTCTTGCCAGCGGAGGAGTAGTGTCACTAGCGGGTAGCGTAAGTACTTCTTCCAGCACCAAGCGAAGATCTGCCATCGGTATTTTCTCTTGCACCGGATTTAATATTCCTCCCGGACGATTGTTTCTACTCCTTTTCTGACCTTGAGAAAATTTGTGAATGAACCCCAGAATGTGCTCAATTTGCTGATCGTCCAGCATGGTAAATGCTGGCATGTATTGGTTATACTTTTTAAACAGTTCCTGCGCGCGCTCATCGCCACCATCTATCATTTCAGGAGCATTGCTAATAAAAGATACCAGCCAATCTTTATCTACTGCGGTAGTGACCCCACTCAAGTTGGGACCAATATTGATCTCCTGAAAATTGTGGCAAGCGGCACAGTGCTGATTAAATAGTTCTTGCCCGTGCTGTACCGATAGTTCATCGCGAACAAAACTTACCTCTGGAGAAGATTCATCTTGAGATTGAGGAGAATTACAGGATAGCAGAAAGAATAAGCTGGAAGCAATAACAGCGGATAGAGAAAGAACGTACTTTGGCATAATTCATTTAAATAGTGCAGTGTATAAAGATACAAAAGGGTAGGTAATATCCGTAGTCTGCCAGAAATTATCTGGTAGTGAATGTGGCTAGGAAGGGGTTTGCTAAAGGTGAGGCGCTCTGATACTAAGAAATTGAATAACAATAATATGAGAGCGTGTTAGAAAAATTTCTTTGATACTGACCACTGACCTGGCGGTGAAACTATCTTTTAAAGTGGTCCGGTAGGTGAATGGATATTATGCTACCTTGATTTACGCGGCTGTTAATACTGACAGTACCGCGATAAAAATTGACCAACGTTTTAACAATATATAATCCGGTTCCGTCGCTAGAGCGGGTATCACGGTAATGTTCTTGATAAAAGAGTTGAAAGACTTTCCCTTTATCATAGCGTAAATCAATGCCCAGACCATTATCGGCAACAGTAAGTTTTAAGTCGCCATTGGACAGTTTTCTCATACTTATCTGCAACTGAAGTTGACGGCGATTGGAGCGGAATTTAATAGCGTTAGAAATAAGTTGATACAGGATTTCGCAAAAGGCTTCATAGGAGCCATACCATTGGTGGCACGAAATTTTCAACTGAGTTTTAGCTTTTAAAAAATCAAGAGTGGAGGAGAAACTTCTCATTACCAAGTCGGCAGTAGGCGTTAACGAAAAAGGCTGAATTGCCTTATCAATAGCTTTTAAGCTTTGTTGTACGTGGAAAAAGCGAATGTATTTCTTTTCTAAGTTTTCCCTTGATCGCCTTATTAGCGGAAAGTAGCTTTTAGAATCAACAGCGGGTGTTGCCTCAGCACCATTGAGTCGGTCAATTGCTGAGCCTAGTTCACTAACTGAGGGCTGAAGGGTGGCCATTAAGTCAGCAATTAATGTTTCTGTTCGCTGGGGAGTATTGAGCCGCCCTTCCAGTATAGGGTTTGTTTGATAAGACTGTAGTAATCTTTTTCGCTCAATAGCGCATATGATACTACGGCATAGCTGAGAAATTTCGTACTGTCCATCGACCAGAAAATCCTGGAACCCTAACTGTACAAATCGTTGCTCTATTAGAGGAGATTCTACGCTAGATAATATTATAATCGGTAGGCGGGCAAATAGGTACAAAGCCCGGCTTAGTAATTTATTATTAGCAGGATCGAGCAAATCTACGCCAATAATAACTCCATCGTAAGAATGACGTTCAGCAGAAAGAGCTGCTTGCTGAAGATCGTTAAATGAGTCAACTTGGAACTGATTTTCCCAATGCAGCTCTTGAGTATTTCGGTTTAACTTTTTTGAGGTATTTGTTTCTACTATTAATAGTTTATAAGGACCAACTTTCATGTACATTGTTTTTATGAGAGTGCAAACGCACTAAGCTGGCAGTTATTAACCAACGCTATTAGTTTAAAGGAGTAGGCCCTACCACACAAGAACCTAACCAGTAGTGCTGAATATCATGAATGATACTGGTAAACCGGGTAAAGTCTAAAGGTTTAGTGATATAAGAGTTGGCGTGGGCATCGTAAGCATTATTAATATCAAGTTCAGCTTCTGAAGTAGATAGTATAACTACCGGAATTCGTCTTAGGTAGGGGGTGCTTTTTATAGATTTTAGTACATCTCGTCCGTCTACTTTAGGTAAGTTCAAATCTAATAAGATAATATCGGGCCGTAGTGTCTCTAACATATCCAGCGCTTCTTGTCCATCGCTGGCTACAATGAGCTCTAAAGGATCTGAGCTATCCTTGAGTGCTTCGCGCACTAGTCGAGCATCGCCGGGATTATCTTCCACCAGCAAGACTGACTTCATTTTTAATGTTAGACTCATTGTTTCCATAGCTTTGCGCTTTAGTTAAGGTAAAATAGATGGTTGTGCCTTGATTTAATGTGGATTGAATCCAAACTTCGCCTTGGTGCAGCTCTACCACTTTCTTTACAACAGCTAAACCAATACCGGTTCCACTAATGTGAGAGTTAAGTTTCTTAAATATAGTAAAAATTTTGCTTTGATACTTTTCTTCTATACCAATTCCGTTATCTTTTACTGAAAA
>CAKZPJ010000804.1 GCA_937138955.1 uncultured Flammeovirgaceae bacterium
AAAGTCCGCCTTTGATGAGGGGGCTAAGCGGCCATACTGACTAAAGCGATCGTCCGACTCAAATAGCTTGTTGGCACTCCACTTCGCCGAAAACGGCGGATTCGCTACCACCGCCTCAAATCGCATGCCCTCATGTTGGGGATTTTCGAGGGTGTCTTCTTGCCGCAGGTCAAAATTGCGATAATGTACCCCGTGCAAAATCATGTTCATGCGGGCCAGGTTGTAGGTGGTGCGGTTGAGCTCCTGCCCGTAGAACTCACTTACCTCGGCTTCCTTCGCCACCCGCAGCAGCAGCGAACCCGACCCGCAGGTGGGGTCGTACACCGACCTGATTTTGCTTCGGCCGGTGGTCACCAGTTTAGCCAGTATTTTAGACACCTGCTGCGGAGTGTAAAACTCACCGGCCGACTTGCCCGCGCCGGCCGCAAACTTAGCAATCAGGTACTCGTAGGCATCGCCCAGCACGTCGGAATCCACCTCTTGCAGCTTGAAGTCAATGGCATCCAGGCGGTTTAGAATCTGTACGATAATGGCGTTGCGTGCGCCTACCGTGCGCCCGATCTTGGTAGAATTCAGGTCCAGGTCTTCGAACAGGGCGTTAAAGTCGTCTTCCGATTCGGTGCCCATCGTGCTCTGCTCGATGTGGTTCATCACCGCCTGCAAGTCTTCCAGAATGTAGTTATCCTCGTCCTCAAGGTCGGCATTGCCCTTGGCGGCCAGTACCGAAAACAACTCAGCGGGCAGCAGGAAGTAGCCCAGCTTCAGTAGCGACTCTTCCTTAATCGCATCCAGAATTTCCGGATCATCGACCAGCTTGTAGTCCGTGACGGCTTCACCTTCCAACAGCTCGTTAGCGTAGAGATACTGCTTTTCCGATAGGTATTTGTAGAAGATAAATCCCAGGATATAGTCCCGGTAGTCATCAGCACTGATCTTTCCGCGCAGCAAGTTGGCAATACCCCATAGCTGCTTTTCTAGCACTTGTTTATGGCTTTCTGACATTAGTTATGGTTGAGTTTTTTATGGGTTGTAAATAATTAAGATCGGTTAGGCGGTTACTCTATTAGATCTGTATCTGATGCATAAACAAAACGAACGATTTCTTTACTATCAGTAACCACCATTAAAATGGCTATTCCGCCATAAAAGCTAGTTAACGAACTCCGTCAACTTTTCAAAAGCTAAGGGCGTTATCTTAGAGTTTCTTAACCTCAAATTCTATGAAGATTGGCTACGCTCGCCCATCGCATGGCGGGTTTCTACAATGGAACAGAATATCAGCTTACAACTAGACGCGCTAGAACAGGCGGGTTGTGCTAGAGTAATCACCGAACAGATGAGCGGAACCAGCAAATCTAACAACCTATAACAGCTGTATTCAGCCGAACAAGACCCTATAACTTAATGCAGCGGCTGAATATAGATATAAGCCAATAAGTATCGCTATAATTACAAATTATATTCGTTATTTAGAGCAAAAAATATATTATTATTGGGCATAATCACCATTATTACAAATTTAAATTTTATATAGCTATAATTTTTAGTAGTATGCAATCTAATTTGCACCCTTGATCTGACTCTCAGTTTGAAAAATAACGTTTCATTTCCTCATACTTCCATTGATAACGATAAAGAGGCGTGGCAGAAATTCTTAGCGGGCGATCAGCACGCTTTTACTGTGCTAATTCATCGAAACGGCAATAAGCTGTTTAATTACGGCATGAACATTTATAGCGATCGAGAGCTAATCCATGATTTGCTTCAGGACTTTTTTGCCGATTTATGGAAGAACCGCACTACGATTGGGGCAGCTCAGCAAGTAACGGCCTACCTGATGACTTCGTTTCGGCGAAACATCCTTCGCTACCTAAAATACCATCAGAAAACTACCTGCCTAGACGGTTTTCTCAATCACCACGATCTGATAGAAAACCGAAATTCTGAAGTAAGGATCGTAGAAAAGGAAACCGAAGATTATAAGATCAGGCAACTCTACCAGGGGATGGAACAGTTACCCCAAAGACAGCGGGAAGCAATATATTTGCGCTATTATCAAAGCCTCCGGCCTGAAGAAATTGCCCAAGTGATGGGTGTGAGCCATCAGGTAGTACGCAATATGCTCCACCGTGCATTAAAGCAATTGCGCGCTTCGGTGCCCCGAGGATAGCCTTTTCATAATATTTTTTTTAAAAAGTAAGGTTACACAACCTCTGATCTTGTCTCTTCTTAAGTAAGCCGCGTATCCACTACCATTTCACCAGCTATGAATTACAGTCAGTACGGAGTAGAAGACCTGGTACAAGATGAGTTCTTTCGTCGGTGGGTAACTGTAGGGGATGCTGAAGCCTGTGCCTACTGGGAAAACTGGATGAAGTTTCATCCAAAGAGGGCCAATATGGTAGAGGAAGCCCGATTGATTGTGCTTCGTTATGATTTTAAGAAGGATCAACTTAATGAGGTCGAGCTCTACGAATTGACGGAAAAAGTACTTAATGCGATTAATACGGAAGGGAAGCAAGCCCGATGGCACAGCCGAAGTAACGTACGGAGCGTGGCGGCGGCCATTGTGCTGATAATTAGCGCGGCGGGTGTTTACTTCCTGCTAAATTACCCAGATACGGTGACCCTGACTACAAACGGAGGGCAAATTAAGGAAATCTTACTGCCTGATAGTACTTGGATAACGCTCAACGGAAATTCTCATTTGGAATATCGAGCCGACTGGAGCTTGCACGAAGATCGAGAGGTATGGCTGGAAGGT
>CAKZPJ010000805.1 GCA_937138955.1 uncultured Flammeovirgaceae bacterium
ACTTTTCCTAGCTTCTCGGCAAGCTTCTTTTGCCGTTTCGGAAAAATACCTTGTATTTCTAGAAATAATATTTTCACCTTCTCCCGAGGGTGAAAGAGCATTTTAATCGCAATAAAGTTTGTGATCCACCCAGTAAGGGCGGCAATAATAGGTAGAGTAAATAGAATCATATAATTGCAGTGTGTTACGGTGTTAACGCATTCAGGTATTTAGGTGTTAGGTAATATTGGAATGAGTTTCAAAGTTATTAAAGAACTCTGGATAACAGTTGTATCATCCTTTAAATACAATAGTAGTAGGAGCCGTTAACATTATAATCCCTAAATTTTGTATCTTACATCTTAATTTTAACCGATTACATAATTTGTAAGCAATGAATAAAGCAAAACACCTGAATAGAAGAAATTTTATGAAAACATCTGGAGCTGCTGGACTGGGAGTTACTTTCCTTAGTAGTGCAGTACCAGTTTTTGGAAAAAATGCCCCCAGCAATCAGCTGAATGTAGCAGTAATGGGAGTACACAGCCGTGGAAAAGCATTGCTCAACGAAATCCTGAAATTAGATGGGATGCATCTTTCGCACATCTGTGATGTTGATCAGCAGGTACTAGATAAAACCTTACAGGGTATAGAGGAATCAGGACTACAGAAAAAGCAGCCTAAAGGGGCTTCTGATTTTCGGAAAGTCTTGGAAGATGATGACGTAGATGCTTTAGTTATTGCTGCTCCTGACCACTGGCATGCTCCGGCTGCACTAATGGCTCTGCAAGCAGGCAAGCACGTATACGTAGAAAAACCCTGCGGTCATAATCCTCGTGAGGGAGAACTGTTGGTTGAAGCGCAAAAGCGTTACGGAAAGGTAGTACAGATGGGCAACCAGCAACGTTCGGCTCCTAAGTCTATTGAGATTATTCAGCAGATTAGAGATGGGATTATTGGTCGCCCGTACTACGCGAAAGCATGGTATGCTAATGGGCGCGGGTCTATAGGCGAAGGCAAATCGGCTCCAGTGCCCGAGCATCTGGATTACGAACTATGGCAAGGGCCGGCGCCGCGTAAACCCTATCAAGATAACCTCATTCACTACAACTGGCATTGGTTTTGGAACTGGGGAACCGGCGAAGCCCTAAACAACGGCACGCACGAAATAGATGTTTGTCGCTGGGCGTTAGGGGTAGATTATCCTATCCGAGTAGGTTCTCAGGGCGGACGCTACCACTACGATGACGATTGGGAATTTTACGATACTCAAATTGTTAATTACGATTTTGACAATGAAACAACTATTACCTGGGAAGGCAGAAGTTGTAATCCCAACCCGGTAAAGGGTCGCGGACGAGGTTCGGCTATCTACGGTACCGAAGGAAGCGTGATTCTGGATCGTAATGGTTACGAGGTATACGATATGAAGAATAACCTCATGAAGGAGGGTAAAGCTGGTGATAAGGCGGCTTCCATGGACACCCGGGGAGGCGATAGTATGACCGGTACGCATATAGCTAATTTCCGAGATGGAGTGGTGGATGGTGCTACGCTGAACTCTCCGATTGAAGAAGGACATAAAAGTGTATTATTATGTCATTTGGCCAATATATCGCAGGAAATGGGACGCACGCTAATGATTGATCCATCGAGCGGACGAATTAAAGACGATAAAGAAGCAATAAAAATGTGGAGTCGGGAGTATGAACCAGGTTGGGAACCCGAGTCTGATACTTTAGGAATGGGCAACGAGTAAAATAGAATGAAAGCCTCTGCTTAGCAGGGGCTTTTTTAGTTACTATTTCTATTGGATATCCCGAGCTTCAGCAGATTGAGATCAGGGCTATCTTTTAAGCCTCGGTAGTGCTCCTTGTCCAAATCTTCAAGCTGTTGTATCTGACGGGCACACTCATTAAGGAGGCTGATTTCTACTAAATCTAATTCTTGCTCAGAAGTGAGCACAAAAGAAACTTCATCTTCATTCGCTTCTTTGCTATATTCATAGCCAAATTCAACCAGAAGCTTCTCAAACTTCTTTTCCACAAAATGATCAATACTTACACTTACCTTTGACATAATCAGTTTAGTTTTTTCGCTGTTTTTATGATTGCCAATCTAGGAAGAGGCTACTAAGGTTTTCAAGTTAGATTTAAAAGCAAGGGTACATCGTAAGTTTGCCGTACATTCCTGGATTTACGTTGAACTGTATAATTTCTAAAAGAGAAAAATCGTATGGCGAGTTAATTACTGAACTATTAAATGGCGGCTATCGCTCAACTAAATTACTGACAGAGACCTTTGGTAACCATACACTGCGTTCACCTTGCAGTTCACTACTTTGCCAAAATTATTTTGCAATACGCTTTTCACTTTCTACCATTAACCCTGCTGATCTTCACTCTCTTTTCTTCTTTGAGGTTACTTGTTAGACAATTTTTTCGTTAAAGTCAAGAGAATCACGCATTATCCAAGGTTGATCTCGCAAAATGGCGTTCGCCCGAGCGTATACTAAGCGAGGTAAATAATCACCTTGCTCTTTAGCTTGTTGTAAGTACTGTTGAACATCTTCTTTAGAAGAAAGCTGCTCAATCTCCTGAAGAAGTTTCTCTTCTCGCTCTTTTTCAAAACTAGCTGCCAATAGTACCTCATCATCCGAGAATTTTTTTGATAGCTCGTGCCCCAGATTATAGCGGCGGTTAAATTCGGCGTAGTTCATCGAGCTAAATCGGGCGGCGTCAAACCAACTAATAAACATTGGAACGAGAGTCCAAGAGAACCCGGCATACCACCAGCCCTTGCGCCGTTGTCCAATATAAAACCGATGGATGCCGAACGCACCCAATAGAATAGCCAAAAGAATTGCGTTGGGTTTATGTTTCATATGATAAGCCTGTTTTTATCAGTATTAGTCAGATACTAGGTCATTGCTAAATCAGTATGACAACTTCATTAGCGCCTGATACCAGGCTAATCGTGATTTTAATTTCAGTAGTCAAATATCAAATAATGTTCCTAACTGTCGGTAAAAAAAATTGGTGAAGTAAGTTCTGGGGCGTTATTTTGGAAACAACTCCTTTGATCTTACTCTCAACGTAATCTTAAAGTGAGTACGTAGAATTTTAGAGTTAAAGTTGGTGCTATTTTTACTCTTTTTTATATTTAGTAGGGCTGTACAAAACTTTTATTAAATTCGCTTATTCAACGGGAATAATGAAGTAAACTAGGAGTATTGACATGCGAGGAGATACTGTGAAACCTGTTAAAGGCGACTTATTGTTATCGGAGCCTTTTCTAGCCGATCCAAATTTTGAGCGATCAGTAATACTTTTATGTGAGCATAATAGTAACGGATCGTTTGGCTTTGTACTAAATAAAGAGGCTGATCTGCAACTTTCTGATGCAATAGATGAGGTACAAAACTACCATCAAGCACTATACGTGGGTGGCCCCGTCCAACACGAAACCCTTCACTTCCTCCATAGAATTGATCCCCCATTTAACGATTCCGAGCCCATCGTGAATGATGTTTTCTGGGGAGGTAATTTTGACGAGCTGTTATCACTAATCAACACCCGGCAAATTGCAGCAAATGATGTGAAGTTTTTTGCCGGATATTCTGGCTGGGGACCAGGACAATTGGAGGACGAACTGGAAGAAAAAACCTGGATCGTATACCATCAGCCCACCGCTTATCAGCTATTTGATATTCCAGCGCATCAGCTATGGCAAGAAATACTACGTAACATGGGGGGGAAATACCGGATGTTTTCAAACTACCCAATTGACCCTCGTTTGAACTAAAACATTTGCCCTTGTTTTATATTTTATAATAAAGAAAAGTAGCAAGGAAACTGAATATTGCATTATGGCCGAAGCTTCTGAAGATCAGAAAGATAAACAACTCTCCGACAACCAAGAATCGGAAAATATAGTTGGATCCACTTCTAAAGCTACCGAAAGTAGCGAAGAAGTAAGAGAGGAGACTGATAATGATACACCTGTCGAATCAAATTCACCAGAAAATACTGACGTTACCGAAGAAGAGGCTGAATCTGATATAGGTTTGATTGCCGAAGCTGAATCATCCGGTACGTCTGAAAAATTGGAGAAAGATGAAGAATCAGCTGAAAATGGTACAGCAGAGCCAACCGAAGAGGGAGTAGCTGAACAGCTTGAGACGAAAGAAGAGACAGAAGATATAGTCGAGACCACAGAAGAAATCTCGTCTGAAGGTTCAGAACCTTCCTCCGAAGCTAAGCTCTCTGAAGAGAAACCAACTGAGGATGATGACAAAGATCAAAAGAGTGAAGAAGAGCAGGCTACCGAAGTAGTTAACCAAGAAAGTGAAGCAGCCGAGCAAGAAACGTTGGGTGAAAGCAGTGAGTCTGAAAAGGAGCAGATAACAGAGGTAGCTGAAGCCACCAGTCCAATAAGTGAAGCA
>CAKZPJ010000806.1 GCA_937138955.1 uncultured Flammeovirgaceae bacterium
GGTAGAGCCACAGTCAGAGACTAATTGGCGTCTGGCTAATAACTATAATGTAGCCCGGATTGGCTTTGTGAACAAAATGGATCGTCAGGGTGCTGACTTCCTTGGGGTTTGTAAGCAGGTAAAAGAAATGCTGGGTAGCAACGCAGTCCCACTTCAGCTACCCATTGGAGCCGAAGAAAACTTCCGAGGAGTTGTTGATTTGGTAAACAACAGGGGGATTATCTGGAATGAGGAAGATTTAGGTATGACTTTTACTGAAGTACCTATCCCAGACGATATGGTAGAAGAAGTAGCCGAGTATCGGGAGAAGTTACTGGAAGCAGTAGCTGAGTACGATGAAAGTCTAATGGAGAAGTTCTTCGACGATCCAGATTCTATCACTGAGGAAGAGATACTGACCGCCCTACGGGCCGCCACAATTGATATGGCTATCGTACCAATGCTTTGTGGTTCGTCTTTTAAGAATAAGGGGGTGCAGACCATGCTAGATTATGTAATGGCATTGTGTCCTTCACCGCTTGATCGAGATAAGATTAAAGGAATTAATCCCGATACAGAGGAAGAAGTGTTCCGTAAGCCTGATTTTAATGATCCTTTTGCTGCTCTAGCATTCAAAATCGCTACCGATCCTTATGTAGGTCGTTTATGTTTTATTCGGGCGTACTCAGGAGTATTAGAGTCTGGTTCCTACGTATATAATACCCGATCTGATAATAAAGAGCGTATTAGCCGCATCTTTCAAATGCACGCTAAGAACCAAAATCAAATTGATAGCTTGGGTGCAGGTGATATTGGAGCAGTAGTTGGCTTTAAAGATATTAAAACTGGTGATACGCTGTGCGACCAGAATAATAAGATCGTACTGGAATCGATGGATTTTCCTGATCCAGTGATCGGGTACGCCATTGAGCCAAAGAAGCAAGCTGACGTAGATAAGCTAGGGATGGCTATTGCCAAACTAGTAGAAGAAGACCCTACGTTGCAAGTAAATACTGATGAAGAAACCGGGCAAACTATTTTGCGTGGTATGGGTGAGCTTCACTTAGATATTATTATTGACCGTCTGCGTCGTGAATTTAAAGTAGAGATCAACCAGGGTGCTCCCCAGGTAGCTTATAAAGAAACGATTACTACGGTAGTAGATCATAAAGAGGTATACAAGAAGCAAACGGGTGGTCGTGGTAAATTTGCCGACATAGTATTTGAACTAGGCCCAGTTGACGAAGAACCTGATCCTAAAGAGGTTAGGAATGGTCTTCAGTTTGTAAATAACATTGTAGGTGGGGTTATTCCTAAAGAATTTATTCCTGCCATTCAAAAAGGATTTGAACAGGCAATGAGTAATGGACCTTTAGCTGGTTACCCTATTGAGCATATGAAAGTTCGACTGTATCATGGATCATTCCACGATGTTGATTCGGATGCACTTTCTTTTGAGCTTGCTGCGCGCATAGGCTTTAAAGAAGCAACTAAGAAGGCTAAACCTGTTCTATTAGAACCTGTCATGTCAGTAGAAGTGGTAACACCTGATGAATACACTGGTTCAGTAACCGGCGATTTGAATCGTCGGCGTGGAATTATGAAGGGAATGGATAGCAAAGGAGTTGCTCAAGTAGTTAAGTCAGATGTTCCGTTAAGCGAGTTGTTCGGGTACGTTACTGATCTTCGGACAATTTCATCTGGACGAGCTACCGCTACGCTTACATTCTCGCATTATGATCCAGTGCCCACCAGTATTGCTGAAACGGTTATTGCCAATGCTAAAGGCGAGTCAAAATAATAGTTATGAATCAGAAGATAAGAATTAAACTAAAGTCCTACGACCATAACTTAGTGGATAAATCCGCTGAAAAGATCGTTAGGGCAGTAAAGACAACAGGTGCAGTAGTAAGTGGACCAATTCCATTACCGACGCGTCGGGAAATTTTTACCGTGCTGCGCTCTCCGCATGTGAATAAAAAAGCTCGGGAGCAGTTTCAGCTGCATACGTTTAAACGACTGGTAGATATCTATTCTAGTAGTAGTAAAACCGTAGATGCCCTAATGAAATTGGAACTTCCAAGTGGAGTAGACGTAGAAATAAAGGTATAAAACATACAACATCCATTGAACGATAACCAATTCTGAGTGTCAGGGTTGGTTATTTTTTATCTCATACTAATTAGTGAGAAGTCAGTGAACTAGTAACATCTGTAAATCGTTGCAACGAGGCAGTTATTTACCAACCAAATAATTTGTTAAGCTTAGGTAAATCGCTAAATTTGCAGTCCTTTTACGGAAAAGAGGAATCTTTAGGAATAAAATTACATCATAGTATAATGTCAGGCATTATTGGAAAAAAGATAGGGATGACTAGCGTCTTCGATGAAGAAGGTCGTAATGTTGCTTGTACAGTAATTGAAGCTGGACCTTGTGTGGTAACCCATGTAAAGAATGAAGAGTCCGATGGGTATAGTGCAGTACAATTAGGGTTTGGGGATCGTAAAGAGAAAAATACTTCTTCAGCTATGAAGGGGCACTTTAAGCGAGCAAAAGCTACGCCAAAAGCTAAACTAGTTGAGTTTAGAGACTTCCGAGTTGAGTTTGAAGACAAGGTGACTCTTGGTGGCTCAATTACAGTGGATGACGTATTTACCGAAGGCGATTTTGTTGATGCTATTGGGAAATCTAAAGGAAAGGGTTTTCAAGGAGTAGTAAAGCGTCACAACTTCGCTGGAGTAGGAGATGCTACTCACGGTCAGCACAACCGACAAAGAGCTCCTGGGTCAATTGGTGCTTGCTCTTTTCCTTCCCGAGTATTCAAAGGAATGAAGATGGCAGGACGAACTGGTGGAGGCCGAGTGAAGTTACTTAACTTACGAGTACTCAAAATTATTCCTGAAAAGAATCTTGTGTTAGTTAGTGGTTCAGTGCCAGGAGCAAGAAATTCAACCGTTGTTTTAGAGAAATAATCATAAAGAAGTAATTCCAACATGGAAATTGCCGTAAAAAATATTCAAGGAGAAGATACCGGACGCTCGGTTACTCTAGAAGATAGCATCTTTGGCGTAGACCCTAATGACCATGCTATTTATCTGGATGTAAAGCAGTATATGGCAAATCAGCGCCAAGGTACACACAAAGCAAAGGAACGAGCAGAAATTGCTGGATCTACGCGAAAGATAAAGCGTCAAAAAGGAACTGGTACTGCTCGGGCGGGTAGCATTAAGTCGCCAATATTCCGAGGAGGAGGGCGAGTTTTCGGTCCACGACCACGCGACTACAGTTTTAAGCTAAACAAAAAAGTGAAGCAACTAGCTCGTAAGTCAGCTCTTACTTACAAAGCGAAAGACAATCAAATTACGGTTTTAGAGGCATTCAACTTTGAGGCACCTAAAACTAAAAATTACTTAGGGTTACTCTCTACCCTTTCACTTCAGGATGGGAAATCTCTAATGGTGCTAGACACTCCAGACAAAAACATTACTTTATCGGCTCGTAACTTACCTAATACTAAAGTGGTTACTGCCAGTCAGCTAAATACTTACGAAATTTTAGATGCTAGCCATTTGATAATGAGCGAGGAGGCAGTCAATGTCTTGAAAGAAATGTATGATAAAAAGGCTAACAACAATTAGATATGAATATTCTTAGAAAGCCTTTAGTAACCGAGAAAATATCGGAGCAGAACGAACAAGGAAAATACGGTTTTGTCGTAGATCGGCGAGCCAACAAATTGCAGATTCGGGATGCGGTTGAAAAGATGTATGGTGTAACGGTAGACAGGGTTTGGACCATGAACTATCAAGGAAAAGCCAAAAGCAGGTATACTAAATCTGGAGTTATATCCGGAAAGTCTCCCAACTTTAAAAAAGCTATTATAAAAGTAGCTGATGGAGATATTATTGATTTTTACAGTAACGTTTAATAGTGAGGTAGTATGGCAGTTAAAAAACTCAGGCCGATAACCCCAGGACAACGACATAGAATAGCCCCGGACTTTTCTGAAATTACTACTAACAAGCCCGAAAGGTCGCTAGTAGTAACCCTGAAAAGGTCAGGTGGGCGTAATAATCAAGGTCGGATGACCACCCGAAATATTGGTGGTGGGCACAAACGAAAGCTGCGCCTGATTGATTTCAAGCGTCAAAAGGTAGATGTTCCTGCTACAGTGAAAACTATTGAGTATGACCCGAATCGTTCGGCGTTCATTTCGCTACTTGAGTATCAGGATGGCGAGAAGGCTTATATAATTGCACCATCAGGACTGAAAGTTGGTCAACAAGTTATATCGGGTTCTTCAGCGGCCCCAGAAGTAGGAAACTGCCTTCCTCTATCTTCTATCCCATTAGGTACAGTAGTACATAATATTGAGTTGACTCCTGGTAAAGGTGGTCAAATGGCTCGAGGAGCGGGAGCATATGCCCAGTTATTAGCTCGTGAAGGTAAGTACGTAACTGTGAAGTTGCCTTCTGGCGAGATGCGAATGATTCTTTCCGCTTGCGTGGCTACAGTTGGATCAGTATCAAACACTGACCATATGAACGTGACCCATGGTAAAGCGGGTCGCCGACGTTGGCTAGGCCGTCGGCCTAGAACCAGAGGTGTTGCTATGAACCCGGTTGATCACCCAATGGGAGGTGGTGAAGGAAGAGCTTCAGGCGGGCACCCTCGTTCGCGAAATGGTGTGATCGCCAAGGGGTACAAAACTCGTCGGCCTAAGAAGTACTCGAATCGTCTAATTGTTAGTAGAAAGAAAAAGAAATAAATGGCACGTTCATTAAAAAAAGGACCCTACATAGATTTTCGCCTTGAAAAGAAGGTGGAAGCAATGAGTCAGTCCAATAAGAAGTCAGTAATTAAGACTTGGTCTCGCCGTTCTATGATTTCTCCTGATTTTGTAGGGCAAACCTTTGCTGTGCATAATGGGAATAAATTTATTCCGGTATATATCACTGAGAATATGGTGGGTCATAAGTTAGGTGAATTTGCTCCAACGCGTAATTTCCGCGGGCATATTTCTAAAAAAGATAAAGGCAGACGATAATTATGGAAGCGGTAGCAAAATTACGTAATGAACCTACTTCGGCTCGCAAAATGCGTTTGGTAGCCGACATGATTCGCGGCAGAAATGTATATGAGGCTCTTAATATCCTCAAATTTGAATCCAAAAGTGGGGCGGTTAAGTTTGAGAAGTTATTGGTTTCGGCCATTGCTAATTGGCAAGAGTTGAATGAAGATGAGCGATCAGATGAAGCCAATTTATATGTAAAAGAAGTTCGGGTAGATGGTGCTCGCATATTGAAGCGTTTACGTCCGGCTCCTCAGGGGCGAGCTCACCGCATTCGTAAGCGTTCTAATCATGTTACGCTAATAATAGATAGTAATGCTGTTGAACAAGAAACTCAATCTGAAGATTAGATTTTATTATGGGACAGAAGATTAACCCAATTGCTTTACGACTAGGCATTATTAAAGGCTGGGATTCTAACTGGTATGGTGGAAAAGATTTTTCCGACAAGCTGGTAGAAGACCATGAGATACGCAAATATATTGATGCTCGCTTATCCCGAGGTGGAGTTTCCAAAGTGATCATTGAGCGTACACTTAAACGTATTACATTGACAATTCATACGGCTCGCCCGGGAGTTGTAATCGGTAAGGGTGGACAGGAAGTTGATAAGCTAAAAGAAGAGCTAAAGAAACTTACCGGTAAAGATATTCAGATTAACATTTACGAAATAAAACGCCCTGAACTAGATGCCAAGCTTATTGGTGACTCAATTGCTCAACAGCTTCAGGCGAGAATATCGTATCGTCGGGCTATGAAGCAAGCGCTAGCTTCCGCTCTGCGTGTAGGGGCTGAAGGAATAAAAATCAAAGTCTCTGGTCGGCTAGGTGGTGCTGAAATGGCACGAACTGAACAATATAAAGAAGGGCGTATTCCTCTTCATACTTTGCGGGCTGATATTGACTACGCAATTTCTGAAGCTAATACAATCTACGGAAAAATAGGTATCAAGGTCTGGGTTTTCCGGGGTGAAGTATTCGGGAAACGCGATTTGTCTCCTAATGTAGGTAACCAAAGTGGAAACACTGGTGGTAGTGGAGGACGTGGAGATCGTCGTAGAGAAGGTGGGCGAGGCCGAAGAAGAAACCGATAAGATAACTAGCTATGTTACAGCCGAAAAGAACAAAATTTAGAAAGAAGCAAAAAGGCCGGGTTAAAGGATTAGCTCAGCGAGGACATACCGTTGCTTTTGGTAGCTTCGGATTAAAAACGCTTGAGCCAGCCTGGATTACCAGTCGGCAGATTGAATCAGCACGTATTGCCATGACTCGCTATATGAAGCGGGAAGGTCAAGTATGGATTCGAATTTTCCCCGATAAACCCGTGACTAAAAAACCGGCTGAAGTGCGGATGGGTAAAGGAAAGGGAGCACCCGAATATTGGGTGGCTACTGTGAAACCGGGTCGAATCATGTTTGAAGTATCGGGGGTATCTACTGAAATAGCTAAGGAAGCATTGCGGTTAGCTGCCCAAAAACTTCCGGTAAGCACTAAATTTGTTGTTCGTAAAGATTACGTAGGAAAGTAATATGAAAAACGAAGAAATCAGGTCCATGTCTACAGACGAATTGATGGAGACACTAAAGTCTGAGCAAGATAATCTAACTAGACTACGATTTGCTCACGCTATTTCGCCGATCGAGAATCCAACGAAAATTAGAGTTTCTCGTAAAACCATCGCTCGTATTAAAACTGCACTACGAGCTCAAGAACTGGCTAATAACTAAGAGATTATGGAGCAGAAAGAACGCAATCTACGTAAAGAACGTATTGGGCAAGTTCTCAGTAACAAAATGGAGAAATCAATTACCATTTCTGTTGAAAGGAAGGTAAAGCACCCAACCTACGGTAAGTTTATACGAAAAACCACCAAGTTTTTAGCCCACGATGAAAATAACGACTGTGGTATTGGTGATACAGTCCGTATTATGGAAACCCGTCCGCTAAGTAAAAACAAGCGGTGGCGTTTAGTGGAAATTATTGAAAGAGCTAAGTAATTATGATACAGCAAGAGTCCAGGCTAAACGTAGCGGATAATAGCGGAGCGAAAGAAGTGCTTTGTATCCGTGTGCTAGGTGGAACCAAACGTCGCTATGCTTCGGTTGGTGATAAGATAGTAGTAACTGTAAAGTCGGCTATTTCTTCTAGCAGTTTGAAGAAGGGTACAGTTTCTAAGGCAGTAATTGTTCGCACCAAAAAGGAAGTACGTCGGAAAGATGGCTCCTATATCCGTTTTGAGGAAAACGCTGCGGTGCTGCTTACGGCTAATGATGAACCACGAGGAACTCGGATATTTGGGCCAGTAGCTCGCGAATTACGCGAGAAGCAGTTTATGAAAATTGTTTCACTAGCTCCTGAAGTACTATAAACTATGGCTAAGCTTAAGAAAAAGAAACTTAAAATCAAATCTGGAGATACTGTAAAGGTAGTTTCAGGTAATGATAAAGGTAAAACCGGAAAAGTTACATCGGTGCTTGTTACCGAGGATAAACTGTTGGTTGAAGATGTTAACGTAGTTACTAAACACGTTAAGCCTTCTGCTCAAAATCCTGAAGGTGGACGTAATAAGCAAGAGGCACCTATACACATTAGTAATGTAATGCTAGTCAACCCTGCCACTGGAGAACCTACCAAGGTAGGCAGAAGGAAAGATGATAAGGGCAAGATTCAGCGATACAGCAAAGCAACTGGAGAGTTAATTTAATTATGGCAACTACCGAAATATATATTCCGCGCTTAAAGCAAAAATTTCAAGAGGAGATTACTCCTCAGTTAAAAGAGCGATTTGAGTATTCTTCAGTAATGCAAGTTCCTCGTCTAGCGAAGATCGCAGTTAATAAAGGAATTGGCGATGCGGTAGCTGATAAGAAGCTAGTAGATGTGGGAGTAGAAGAGTTAACAATGATTACTGGTCAAAAAGCAGTTTCAACTATTGCTAAGAAGTCAGTATCTAACTTTAAACTACGTGAGTTCATGCCAATTGGGGCAAAAGTAACATTACGGGGCAATCGCATGTACGAATTTTTAGATCGCCTTATGTCAGTAGCTTTGCCTCGGGTGCGCGATTTTCGCGGTATAAACGATAAAGGCTTTGATGGGAGAGGTAATTATACATTAGGGGTAAAAGAACAAATTATATTTCCAGAAATTAGTATTGATAAAGTAAATCGAATTTCTGGAATGGATATTACGTTTGTTACTACGGCACAAACCGATGAAGAAGCCTATGAGCTTTTAAAAGCATTCGGAATGCCATTTGCAAACCGAAACGCATCTTAAATTATGGCAAGAAAATCAGTTATCGCTCGAGAAAGAAAACGCCAACGCTTAGTTGAAAAGTACGCTGAAAAGCGAGCTGAGTTAAAGGCGCAAGGTGATTATGAAGCTTTAGATAAGCTACCCAGAAATGCTTCGCCGGTTCGATTACACAATCGTTGTAAATTAACCGGACGTCCTAAAGGATACATGCGGAAGTTCGGAATTTCGCGGGTTACCTTCCGTGAATTAGCTTCCAATGGAAAAATTCCAGGCATCACTAAAGCAAGCTGGTAAAAAATAGCAATATATTTTTTGCAAAGGGAAGAAAATCTTACCTTTGCAATCCGTTTTTCAAAGCGGCAAAGAAAAACAGTATGATAACAGATCCAATAGCTGATTACTTAACCCGACTCAGGAACGCCATTAAAGCGAACCATCGAGTTGTTGAAATACCTGCCTCTAACTTGAAGAAAGAAATTACTCAGGTTTTGCATAGTAAAGGGTATATTCAAAATTATAAGTTTGAAGAAAGTGTAAACTATCAGGGGGTAATTAAGATTGCTCTTAAGTATAACCCTATGAAGAAAACCCCTGCAATCACTCATTTGGAGCGAGTAAGTAAGCCTGGTTTGCGAAAGTATGCCAAAGCTGATGAGCTACCTCGGGTGCTAAACGGATTAGGAATTGCCATTCTTTCTACTTCTAACGGAGTGCTTTCTGATAAAGAAGCTCGGCAGCAAAACGTAGGTGGAGAAGTTATTTGCTACGTATATTAATAGTATAGTATGTCTCGTATAGGAAATCAACCAGTAAATATTCCCGAAGGAGTTTCTGTAAGCCGGGAAAGCAGTTGGGTGAAAGTGAAAGGACCCAAAGGAGAATTATCTCAAAAGGTAGATAATGATTTTGATGTGAAGATCGAAGATGGCGAGATAGTGCTATCTCGACCTACTGAACAGAAAAGACATAAAGCTTTACATGGCCTATATCGCTCCTTAGTGGCCAATATGGTAGAAGGAGTAAGTCAGGGATTTAAAAGGGAACTTGAACTGGTTGGGGTTGGTTATCGAGCCAATGTCCAGGGAGATATTTTGGAGCTTAACTTAGGCTATTCTCATAATATATTCTTACAGATACCTGAAGGAATAAGTATCAAAGCTGAAACTGCCAAAGGAAAGAATCCTGTAGTGACTCTGGAAGGTTTTGATAAGCAGTTAATAGGGCAAGTTGCCGCTAAAATCAAGTCTCTACGTCCGGTTGAACCTTACAAAGGAAAGGGTATCCGATTTGTAGGTGAAATTGTTAGAAGAAAAGCAGGTAAGACTGCGGCTAAATAATAGAAGATTATGCCAGTTCGTAAGAATAGTAATCGTCGGAGCCGAATCAAGAAAAGCATCCGTCGTAAAATACAAGGGACTAGTGAGCGACCTCGCTTGTCAGTTTACAAAAGTAATAAGAATATTTACGCTCAGATTATTGATGACAGCGAAGGCAAAACCTTGACCAGCGCCTCATCAACTGAACTAGGTAGTTTCAATAATCCTTCTGTTGAAGTATCTAATAACGTTGGAAAAAAGCTAGCTGAAAAAGCAGTGGCTAACGGGTTAGAATCAGTAGTATTTGATAGGAACGGATATATTTACCACGGAAAGGTTAAAGCATTGGCAGAAGGCGCTCGTGAGGGTGGCCTAAAATTTTAACGAATGGCACAGAATGTACGGTCAGTAAAGGCCAGCGAATTAGATTTAAAAGAAAAAGTTGTTGCTATTAAGCGTGTAGCTAAAGTGGTGAAAGGTGGGCGGCGGTTCAGCTTTTCTGCTATTGTAGTAGTAGGTAACGGCGATGGAATTGTTGGATATGGTTTAGGTAAAGCCAATGAGGTGACCGATGCTATCACTAAAGGGGTAGACGATGCGAAAAAGAACTTATTGAAAGTTCCAGTTTTGAAGGGTACCATTCCTCATGAGAATATTGGTAAATATGGTGGTGGATTCGTATTGCTAAAACCTGCCTCGCCTGGAACAGGAGTAATTGCTGGAGGAGCCATGCGTGCTGTCCTGGAAAGTGCTGGAGTGCATGATGTTTTGGCAAAATCTAAAGGGTCGTCTAACCCTCATAATGTGGTTAAAGCTACTTTTGATGCATTAGCTACTATGCGAGATGCTTACGCAGTGGCTGAACAAAGAGGAATTGAATTAGAAAAAGTATTTAACGGCTAGATTAATGGCTAAGATTCAGATTACCCAAGTTCGTAGTGCGATTAATAGACCTAAGCGTCAGAAGCTGACACTTAAAGCCTTAGGATTAGGAAAGTTGCACCGAACAGTAGAAGTTGAAGCAAATCCTCAGATTGAGGGAATGGTTAGAAGAGTAGATCATCTCGTAACTGTAAAAGAAGTTTAGTATGGATCTTAGTAATTTAAAACCTGCTGAAGGATCAGTTAAGAATAAAAAACGACTCGGAAGGGGTGCTGGCTCCGGTTGGGGCGGTACCGCTGGACGAGGACATAAAGGGGCGAAATCTCGCTCAGGCTATAAAATAAAGGCTGGCTTTGAAGGTGGTCAGATGCCACTACAGCGACGGGTTCCTAAGTTCGGTTTCAGATCGCCTAACAAGGTGGTTTACCATGTGGTAAATGTAGGCCAGTTACAGGGAGTTGCAGATAAAATAGGTAAGTCCGAACTTTCTTTCCACGATTTTGTATCAGTAGGATTGGTTGGGAAAAAAGATCTGATTAAGATATTAGGCGATGGAGAAATATCAACATCAGTGAAAGTAGAAGCTCACGCTTTTTCAAAATCAGCTCAAGAAGCTATTGAAAAAGCAGGTGGAGAGATGATTAAACTGTAAGCGTATATGAAGAAGTTCATTACCACCGTTAAGAACATATTTTCTATTGAGGAGCTGCGTAATCGTATCTTAAATACGATTGGCTTTCTTATAATATTTCGCCTTGGCTCATTTGTAGTACTGCCTGGGGTAGATCCCAATTTGCTAGAGCAAGGAGCTGATAGTGGTATTTTTGGACTTCTAAACACATTTTTAGGCGGTGCATTTAGCCGTGCTTCTATTTTCGGGTTAGGCATTATGCCCTATATCTCGGCCTCAATTGTTATACAGCTATTGACAGTAGCGGTGCCGTATTTCCAGAAGATGCAAAAAGAAGGAGACTCGGGGCGAAAGAAGATGAACCAGATTACCCGAGTTCTTACCATTCTTATCACATTAGGTCAGTCAGTAGGTTACTTAGCATATGCGGTGCCTGATGAAGCGATTATGATTGATCAGACTCTGTTCACCATTACCGCTATGGTTCTGTTATCAGCTGGTACAATTTTCTGTATGTGGTTGGGTGAGAAGATTACGGACAAAGGTATCGGCAACGGTATTTCCATGCTGATCATGATTGGTATCATTTCTCGTTTCCCTGGATCTATTGTTGCTGAATTTTTGGCGAAGGGTATGAGTGGTGCTTTGCTATTTGTTATAGAAATTGTGGCGCTGTTCTTTGTAGTAATGGCCTCTGTAGTCTTGACTCAAGCGATCCGGCGGGTTCCGGTTCAATACGCTAAGCAGGTAGTAGGGAATAAGGTATATGGTGGGCAACGACAGTACATTCCTATGCGAGTAAATGCTTCAGGAGTAATGCCTATTATCTTTGCTCAGTCTCTTATGTTTTTACCTGGCTTACTAGCCGGAATCTGGGCTGACCAAAGTGATATTGCAGCTACAATTGGACGAACATTTGCAGATATTTCTTCCTGGCAATACAATTTAGTTTTTGGTATACTAATAATATTATTTACTTTTTTCTATACCGCGATTACAATAAACTCTACTCAGATTTCTGATGACTTGAAGCGAAACGGGGGATTTGTGCCAGGAGTGAAACCTGGCAAGCCCACGGCAGATTTTCTGGATACTATATTATCTCGGATCACACTGCCTGGCTCAGTTTTTCTATCCATCATTGCCATTATGCCAGCAATTGCTATGGTGGCGGGAGTAACTACTGATTTCTCTTATTTTTATGGAGGAACCTCCTTATTGATTATGGTAGGAGTAATATTAGATACACTACAACAAATAGAAAGCTACTTATTAATGCGCCACTATGAAGGGTTAATGAAATCTGGTAGAGTGAAGGGGCGATCGCAAAATACAGCAGTAGCTTAGTAACATAACCTATGGCAAAACAGGCATCAATAGAACAAGATGGAACCATTGTAGAAGCACTTTCTAATGCAATGTTTCGAGTAGAATTAGAGAATGGACACGAAGTGATTGCTCATATATCGGGCAAGATGAGAATGAATTACATTAAAATTCTACCGGGTGATCGGGTGAAGCTAGAGATGTCACCTTATGATCTTACTAAAGGAAGAATTGTTTATCGATATAAATAAGAGAAATTATGAAAGTAAAAGCGTCCATCAAAAAGCGAAGCGTTGATTGCAAGATCGTTCGCCGTAAAGGAAAGCTTTATATTATTAACAAAAAGAACCCTCGGTTCAAACAAAGACAAGGTTAATTATGGCTAGAATTGCTGGAGTTGATATTCCTGACCACAAGCGAGGCGAAGTTGGGTTGACATATATTTTCGGAATTGGCCGAAGTGCTTCCCTTAGCATATTGGCAAAAGCGGGAGTAGATCCCGATAAAAAAGTAGGTGAGTGGAATGATGAGGAATCTAATCAGATTCGTCAGATAATCTCTGAAAACCATAAGGTGGAAGGAGTTCTAAAGTCTGAGGTTCAACTAAATATCAAGCGTTTGATGGATATTGGTTGCTACCGAGGTTTGCGTCATCGTAAAGGTCTTCCATTGCGAGGACAGCACACTAAAAACAATTCCCGAACTCGTAAAGGGAAACGGAAAACAGTTGCTAATAAAAAGAAAGCTACTAAATAAGATATAGTATGGTAAAGACGCTGAATTTCCTCTGTGAAATAATGCGTCTCAACTACAACAGACTATGGCACAAAAAAGAAAAGATAAAGGTAAAAAGAGAGTTGTTGCGGTTGATACCGTAGGGCAAGCTCATATTAAAGCTTCTTTTAATAATATTATTATCTCAATTACCAATATGGCAGGGCAGGTTGTCTCTTGGTCATCGGCCGGTAAAATGGGATTTCGGGGTTCTAAAAAGAACACCCCTTATGCTGCACAAATGGCCGCATCTAACTGCGCCCAGGTAGCTCACGATCAAGGGATGAGAAAAGTAGAAGTGTACGTGAAAGGACCTGGTTCAGGAAGGGAGTCAGCTATTCGTACTCTTCAAAATACTGGTCTGGAGGTAACAATGATTCAAGATGTAACCCCCCTTCCGCACAATGGATGTCGCCCCCCTAAGCGACGTAGAGTTTAATTTACTATAAAGATCATTCGTTTATATGGCTCGTTATACAGGTCCTAAAACAAAAATTGCTCGTAAGTTTAATGACCCTATTTTTGGGCCGAGCAAAGCTTTACAGAAAAAGAGCTACCCCCCTGGGCAACATGGGCGGAGTAGACGCCGAAAACAATCGGAATATGCTGTGCAACTGATGGCTAAGCAAAAAGCTAAATATACCTATGGTGTGCTAGAGCGTCAGTTCGCTAACTTATTTGATAAGGCTAGTCGTAGTAAAGGCATTACCGGTGAAGTTTTGCTACAATTACTAGAGGCTCGGTTAGATAACGTAGTATATCGCTTAGGTATCTCGCCTACTCGCCGAGGTGCTCGTCAGTTGGTTTCCCATAAACACATTGTTGTAAACGGAAACGTAGTGAACGTACCCTCTTATCATCTTAAACCTGGTGATTTGGTAGGTGTGCGGGAAAAATCTAAGTCGCTACTAGCCGTTACCGAAAGTGTAGCTTCTCAAAGCCCTAAAGTAAAGCAGTATTCTTGGTTAGAGTGGGATGGTAAGGAACTGACCGGCCGTTTTAGCTCACTTCCTAGCCGAGAAGATATTCCTGAAAATATACAGGAGCAACTTATTGTTGAGCTTTACTCTAAATAATTTTACTGAATAACTAATAATCACTACCCACAAATTATGTCCATACTTGCATTTCAAATGCCCGAAAAAGTGGTGATGGAAAAGGCTGATAATTTTCACGGCCTTTTTACTTTTAAGCCACTAGAAAGAGGGTACGCAGTTACGATAGGTAATGCATTAAGAAGAATTCTTCTTTCCTCTTTGGAAGGTTATGCCATCACAGGTATTAAAATACCGGGCGTATTGCATGAGTTTTCTTCTATTGACGGTGTAGTAGAAGACCTTTCCGAAACAATTCTGAATCTGAAGATGGTTCGGTTTAAAAAAGTAACCGAAGATTTCGTAGAGAATAAGATAATAATTCCTCTTCGCGGGCAAACCACCTTCACTGGTGCTGACATTCAAAATCATACAACATCATTTGAAATTCTGAATCCTGAACACGTAATCGCCCATTTAGACGATTCTGTAGATTTAGAAGTAGAGCTTTACGTCGATAAAGGTAGAGGATATGTTCCTAGTGAGGAAAATAGTCAGAATGATCAAAATGCTGGATATATTCCATTAGATGCAGTTTTCTCTCCTATCAAGAATGTCACTTTTGAAGTAGAAAATACTCGGGTTGAGCAAAAAACTGATTTTGAGCAGCTACTTGTCGATATTCAAACCGATGGTTCAATTCATCCTGAAGATGCGCTGAAGGGTGCCGCCAATATCCTGATTAAGCATTTCATGCTATTCTCTGATCAGAGTATGGTACTAGAGTCGCCTCAACAAGGTGAGCCAGATGCAGTAGATGAGGAGATGCTTCATATGCGTAAGCTTCTGAAAACCCCGCTTAATGACCTAGATCTTTCGGTAAGAGCTTATAATTGTTTGAAGGCAGCCGATGTGAGAACATTGGGGGATTTAGCCCAATTAGAAATATCAGATATGATGAAATTCCGAAACTTTGGTAAGAAGTCACTGGCTGAGCTAGAGCAGCTTATTCAGGATAAAAACCTTTCATTTGGGATGGATTTATCAAAATATAAGTTAGAAGAAGATTAATCACCCCATTGGGTGCGGTAAAGAAATAGAGCCATGAGACACGGTAAGCGATTTAATCATTTAGGAAGAACATCTTCTCATCGGAAATCCATGCTAGCTAATATGGCGTCTTCGCTTATTGTCCATAAGCGGTTGACGACTACTGTGGCAAAAGCAAAAGCACTACGCCAATACGTAGAACCAATTATAACTCGATCTAAAGTAGATGATACGCACTCTCGTAGAGTGGTATTTTCATATCTACAAGATAAAGACTCTTCTCGGGTTCTATTTGATGAAGTAGCAGAGAAGATAGCAGAACGGCCCGGAGGTTATACGCGAATTATTAAGTTAGGTAACCGATTGGGCGATAATGCTGAAATGTGCATGATCGAGCTGGTAGACTTCAACGAGGTTTATAATCAGGAAGAAAAGCAGGCGAAAGGCAAAACTCGCCGAAGCCGACGAGGTAGTAAGAAGAAATCTTCAACATCTCAAGAAGCAGATACTTCTACTCAAGCAGCTTCAACTACCGAAGTGGTAGCTGAAGCTGAAGAGCCTCAATCCCAGGAAGAAAACGCTGTAGCTGAAAGCGAAACTCAGGAGGAGGTTGTAGAATTAAGTGGTGAAGTAGTAGTTGAGGATACGACTGAA
This sequence comes from uncultured Flammeovirgaceae bacterium, assembly GCA_937138955.1. Lineage (GTDB taxonomy): Bacteria > Bacteroidota > Bacteroidia > Cytophagales > Cyclobacteriaceae > Tunicatimonas. The sequence goes on from CAKZPJ010000806.1 coordinate 15,976, forward strand.
AGCGAAGTGGATGAGATAGAGGAAGAGAAATCAGATGATGATCCCCAAGCGAAAGACACATCCTCTGAAAACGATGATGAAAAAGAGGCTAAGGGTTAATCTAGTAGCTTTATAATCATAGAAAGGGAATTGTTCGGTAAACGAATGATTCCCTTTTTTTTTACTTCATATTTTACAAACTTGCTACCAACTTATACACTATGCAGCATTCGGAAATTCCTCAGCGCCCCGCCGTACTACTTTTAGAAGATGGTACCCATTTTGAGGGTGAAGCCATTGGTAGAATTGGGATTAGCGGTGGAGAGATTTGTTTTAATACAGGTATGACGGGTTATCAAGAAATTTATACCGACCCGTCGTACTACGGTCAAATTATTGTCAATACTACTGCCCATATTGGTAACTACGGTGTTCTGGATGAGGAAGAAGAATCTGAGCATCCACAAATACGTGCCATTGTAGTTAACTCCTTTTCAGATGGATACAGCCGTAATCAGGCTGATAGCGACCTTCAGAAATATTTGGAAGAACACCAAGTGGTAGGCATTACCAATATTGATACCAGAAAGCTAGTTCGGCACATTCGCTCTAAAGGTGCTATGAACGCTATTATTTCCTCCGAAGACCTTTCGGTAGAATCATTGAAAAGCAAGTTGGCTGATGTTCCTTCCATGGATGGATTAGAGCTTTCCAGTGAAGTTTCTACGCAAGAAGCTTTTTTACTGGGCGATAATGATGCGTCTCGGCGAGTAGCCGTGCTAGATTTAGGGATTAAAACATCCATCTTGAATAATCTATTAGAACGAGGGTGTCAGTGTAAAGTGTTCCCAGCTCGTACTACCTACGCAGAGATGCTAGAGTGGAACCCTGATGGCTTCTTTATCTCTAATGGTCCTGGTGATCCGAGTGCGATGGATTATGCAGTTGAAACGGTGAAAGAAATTGTTAAAAACGATCATCCTCTGTTCGGAATATGCTTAGGGCATCAGCTACTGGGGTTAGCTAATGGTATCAGTACCTACAAAATGCACCACGGACACCGGGGATTAAATCATCCGGTAAAGAACCTGACGACCGGCTTAAGTGAGATGACCTCCCAGAATCATGGCTTTTCCGTAGATTTAGATAAGGCTAAAGATGCGAATGATGTGGAAGTGACGCATCTGAACCTAAATGATAATACAGTGGCCGGATTGCAGGTCAAAAACAAAAAAGCTTTTTCGGTACAGTATCATCCGGAATCTTCGCCTGGCCCCCATGATTCACGCTATCTGTTTGATCAATTTGTATCGTTAATGGAGAAATAAATTATTTTTTGAAACTAAAAACTAACTAAACAATGAGTATTATAAAGAAAGTCCACGCTCGTCAAATATTAGATTCTCGCGGTAATCCTACCGTCGAGGTAGATATCGTAACTTCTCAAGATGTACTAGGCCGAGCCGCAGTTCCATCGGGAGCTTCTACTGGAAAGCACGAAGCGGTAGAACTACGAGATGATGATAAATCCCGATTTATGGGTAAAGGGGTTACTAAAGCGGTTGAAAACGTTAACAATAAAATTGCGGAGAAGCTTCTTGGGGTTTCAGTGTTTGAGCAAAATCTGATTGATCACACAATGATCGAGCTTGATGGCTCTGATAATAAGTCGGTATTGGGGGCTAACGCTATGCTAGGGGTTTCTCTAGCAGCAGCTAAAGCGGCGGCTCAGTCGGTTCATCAACCGTTGTTTCGCTACATCGGTGGGGTGAATGCTAACACGCTACCTGTACCTATGATGAACATACTGAACGGTGGTAGCCACGCCGATAATGCTATTGATTTTCAGGAGTTTATGGTGATGCCAGTAAAAGCTGAAACCTTCTCTGAAGCCTTACGCATGGGAACGGAAGTGTTTCATCATTTGAAAAAAGTACTAAAAGACAAAAATCTTTCTACCAATGTAGGCGACGAGGGTGGCTTTGCTCCTAACATATCGTCCAATGTAGAAGCGATTGAAGTAGTGCTGCAAGCTATTGAAAATGCAGGATACAAGCCTGGCGAAGAAATTTTCATCGCAATGGACGCGGCTTCATCTGAGTTTTACGACGAAGAGCAGAAGGTCTATCACTTCTCATCTACCGGAGATAAGTTATCTTCTCAAGAAATGGCCGATTATTGGAAAGAATGGGCCGATAAATATCCGATAATTTCTATTGAAGACGGAATGCACGAAGATGACTGGGAAGGATGGAAAGCCCATACTGAGAGCATTGGTGACAAAGTTCAGCTAGTAGGTGATGATCTTTTCGTAACCAACGTAAACCGATTGCAACGAGGTATTGATGAGCATATTGGTAACGCCATTCTTATAAAAGTTAACCAGATTGGTACACTAACTGAAACTATTGACGCGGTAAATCTGGCGAAAAGAAATGGTTACAAGAGCGTAATGTCACATCGTTCGGGGGAGACTGAAGACAATACAATTGCCGATTTGGCCGTTGCTCTTAATACTGGGCAAATAAAGACTGGTTCAGCTTCCCGTTCCGACCGAATGGCGAAGTACAACCAACTGATTCGAATTGAAGAAGCACTAGGATTGACCGCATTTTACCCTAATCAGCTACTGTAAAACAGCTGGATAGAAAGAGGAAGAATATTTTTCCGGTAGAATTAGGTATATTGTTATAACTAAACAAATATGGAAGTACCGAAAATACCGTCGTGGCTAAGGAGTTTTTTCTTCCTCTTTACTGTAGGCTTTGTGCTGTGGATGTTCTTTCTCGACATCAACGATATTCCTTCTCAATTCCAAAGAAACCAGGATATACGCTCCCTAGAACAAGAAAAGGATTTTTATAAGCGGGAAACAGAGAAGGTGAAGAGTGATCGTGAGAAGTTATTGACAGATGATGCTATGCTGGAGAAGTTTGCTCGCGAGAAATATTTAATGAAAAAGCCCAGTGAAGATGTCTACGTACTTGAAAAGCAGTAAGATCACTAACCGAGCCGGGTTTATATTGGTACTCTGGGGGGTGATTGGTATTAGTCAGTTTTCTGTTGCGCAGGAAGAGGGTCAAGACCAACCAAAGCAAGAAGATGAGAGCTATTACCAAAAGCCTTCTATTCTTGACAAATGGGCACCGGGTGGAAATTTCAGTCTTCAGTTTGGAACAATAACCTACGTTGAGGTTTCACCGATGGTAGGCTATCGGTTTACTGATAAATTTACCGCCGGTCCGGGTTTTACCTATCGCTATTTTAAGATTCGGGGTTTTGAAGCCTCTAGTATCTATGGCCCTCGGGCCTTTGCTCGCTACGTGATTGGGCGACAGTTTTTTGTGCAGTCTGAGTACGAAAACCTTAGCGTAGCGATTGCTACGGGCGACCCACGAGAACCTATTACCCGCGAGTGGGTTCCGGGACTTTTTATCGGTGGTGGTTTATTCCAACCAATTGGTCAGAGAGCTGGTTTTATGGTTGGAGCATTCTATAACTTAAACTACGATAGTACACGACGCGTTTATAATAGTCCTTGGGTTTTTAACGCAGGTTTTACATTTTAGCAGGAAGCACTACGTCAAACTTCTCAGATAGCTGACGGAGGTCGTCGATTACTGGCGGTAATAACGGAACGCCCTGTTCTTTTCGCAATGCTTCTTGCTCTCGCTCTGGGTCCCCTGGAATAAGTACTTTCTCCTGACCATCAATAGTATTTGCTTTGCGGAAGGCAGCAATCCACTGATCCATGTGCTGTTTAAATTCTTCAATTGGACGGAAAGCATCCGCGCGCATCGCTCCTACGAAGTGCCCAATTCCTTGCCCTACTGGATTGGCTGAAGGTTCTAGAAAAGCAACAAATGGGGGCACCCAAGGTCCGTAGTTTGCTCCCGACAGCACCGCTGAGAAAATATCGACCCAAGCTCCCAAACAGTAGCCTTTATGGCTTCCATGATCTTTATCACCACCCAAAGGCAATAATGCCCCCCCATTGGCTACTTCTTTGGGGTTTTGGGAAGGGGGTCCTTCGCTAGTTTGAATCCAACCCAGTGGTGCCGACTGATTCTTCCGCTGTAAAATCTCTAGCTTGCCATTGGCCACAGTGGTAGTAGCAAAGTCAGCTACGAAGGGCGGCTCATTGCCTGCTGGAACTGCTACCGCAATAGGATTGGTACCTAGTAAGCGTTCCTTAGAAAAAGTGGGGGCTACCAACGGACTGGCGTTGGTCATTGCCATACCAATCATATCTTTTTGCAGTGGAAGCATAGCGTGGTGGCCCGCAATGCCAAAGTGGTTAGAGTTACGAATAGCTACCCAACCGGTGCCGACTTCATTGGCCTTTTGCATTGCAATCTGCATGGCTGCCGGAGCAACTACTAATCCTAGTCCCTGATCACCGTCTACTACGGCGGTACTAGGTGTTTGGTGAGTAATAGTAATATTGGGCTGAGAGTTGATTCGGCCTTTCTCCCATAGTCGAACGTACCCAATGAGCCGGGCAATTCCATGGGAATCAATACCTCGTAAGTCAGCGGAAGAAAGTACTTGAGCGGCTAGTTCGGCTTGTTCGGTAGAGCAGCCTATTTTCTTAAAAATAGCGGTAGAAAAATCAGAAAGCGAGTTGGGGGCGAAATGTTCCATAGTGATTAGGCAGGGCAACTGGT
>CAKZPJ010000807.1 GCA_937138955.1 uncultured Flammeovirgaceae bacterium
TTAATAACTGGTTCGTATTCCGAGAAGGGAATAATAGAAGCTGGGCGATTAAGTAGCTCGACGTGTGCTTGCTGCCAGCGCTGGTATATGGTGCGTAGATTGGATGAGTTACCGCGATCTTCGTAGAGTTTATATAGCTCTAGATTGATGCGCTGGCTAAACATTCGCTGGCGTCCGGCAATATTGATGTAGTGAGCATCATCTTTTATTTGCTGAAGGCAAAATTGAATAAATAGCTGATTAATAAGTAAGACCGTCGCAGCAATAATTGCGCCAATGATGTACTTTTTGGACATTGGAAAGACAGGAAAGGTTCGCTCAAAACAACTAGTAAATCTACTTTAGCAGTACAACACTAGTAATAATTACTTAAATCATTAAGTATATTAATTTAACGTCACTAATATATAAGAATTACTAATCTAATTTGTACTATAGGTAAAATAATTCAATATAGTTGTGACTCATAGGGCTAACTATAAATTAGTATCTAACTAGGAAGCTGTAAAGTCAATTGTACTAATCAATGATAAACCCTCGCTTTACACGAGTATATTTTTGGGGTTACTTACCTATTTAGCTTGATTTGGGCTACTTATATTGTCCAGGTTATAGAGCAACCTAAGAAAAATTAGCATTAACGTAAGATAAACTATTTGTCAGCTTAGTTACGATTATTCAGGTTATAGCCCCCCCGTTAAACCATTCATTGGGATAGGTCGTTTTACAGATAGACGAAAGTAAACTCATATATTATGCAAACAATTAATTTAATATTTAATACAACACTGCTCGCATTTGCAGTTTTGCTGGCAGCTTGCTCTCGCCAGCCGAGTACAGCTCAAAACAGCGAAGAAGATAAAAAAGTGGAAGTTACGGCTTCGGATTACGACGAACGCTACATTGGTATTTGGGTAAGCGGAAACTACGATTACCCTGTTCAAAAAAGTGAGCAAGAGTGGAAAGAAATGCTAACCGAAAGCGAATTTCACATTTTACGGGAAGAAGGCACCGAACGAGCGTTCACTAGTCCGCTCAACAATGTGAAGGAAGAAGGTATATTCTATTCAGCCGCTACCGGTCAGCCGTTGTTTCAATCATCTACTAAGTTTAAATCGGGTACAGGTTGGCCGAGTTTCTACGAGCCTATCAGTAAAGATGCAGTCGTACTAAAAGAGGATAATCGCTACGGCATGACCCGTATTGAAGTAGTTGATAGTAGCAGCGGTTCTCATTTGGGACACGTTTTTCCCGATGGCCCTAAACCTACCGGATTGCGCTACTGCATGAATGGCGAATCTCTGCTGTTTGTAGCCAAAGGGCAAGAACCCCCAGCACTGGTTAAGGAATACTTAGAGAAATTCCCTGAAGAAAAGCCAGAGATTTGATTGATAATGGATAGCTGATAATTTTATTCGTCTACTATCCACTTTCAATTGTTAATTGACCTTGTGAGGCGGTGTTGTTCCCTCAAAGTACGTGACTAAGTTGAGGACCGCTTCGTGTGCCATAGCAATCCGAGCTTCAATTGTTTCAGTGCCAATGTGCGGAGTTAGTACTACGTTTTCCAATTGAAGTAATTCATCGGGAATATGGGGCTCTTCTTCGAACACATCCAAACCGGCACCAGCGAGCTTTCCAGTTTGTAACCGTTCAATAAGAGCTCGTTCATCTACCACCGGACCTCGGGCGGTATTTATTAAGTAGGCTGAAGGTTTCATCTTAGCAAGTTCCGTCGCACCGAGCAAATGGTGGGTGCTTTCGGTAAGGGGGGTATGTAGGCTAACCACATCCGATTGCTTCAGCAATTCATCTAACGAAACGTAACGCGCGCTTGACTGCCATTCAAAATGATCGAAGAGGCGGTTTCGCTGATAGTAAAGAATATTCATACCAAAAGTAATTGCCCGGCGGGCTACCGCTTGTCCAATCCTTCCTAATCCAATAATTCCCAGTGTTTTTCCGTAGAGTGAGTGTCCGGTATGCTGTTGCAACATACCCCAAATAGAGTCTGAATCGCCACTGCGGAGTTTACGGTCGCAGTATGTAATATTACGCAGAACCGAAAGCATCAATCCAAAGGCCGTTTCAGCTGTGGCCTCGGTAACTGCGGTAGGAGTGTTAGTGACTATAATCCCTTTTTGGGTAGCGTATTCTACGTCAATACTATCGTAGCCCACTCCGTAGTTAGCAATTATTTTTAGGTTAGAAGCTGCGTCAATTACATCAGCATCTACCGAAACATTAACGGCTAAGTAGCCATCAACCTCCGGAATTTTTTCCAAAATTTCTTCTCGGGAGAAGCTGCTCTTATCGGTAGGATAAATGACGTCAAAGTATTGTTTCAATGGTTTAAGTCCCGCTTCGGGCAAAGTGTACGATACCAGAATCTTCTTCATCAATATTTAAAAGTAAACAGGGTAAAATGATGGGTAAAAAGTAAATGATAAACCAGACTATTACTAAAGAAATGAGTAAAACTTTTAAGTAATCACGCGCAAAGCTACATCAACTACATCTTGATAAGTAGCAGCATCAGGGTTGGCTCGAGCCATTACTCGTAATCCACTGAAAGTATTGTAGTAGAAGCGGGCTAATGCTTCCGTTCTGAGGTAAGAGCCGCAATCACCTGAAACCTTGATGGATAGCGGAAGTTTATTTATAACAACTTAGGAAATATTATCTGAAATTTTTATTCTGTTTAGTACTACACCAACGTAACCAATGAAAAATATATACTTTCTTATCGCGCTTCTCTGTGCCTGTCAGCAAGAACCAAAACCAGAAACAATTATTCAGCCGTGGGTAGCTTACGATGAATCAAAAGAATTAGCAGAAAATGCTAACCACGAGTCTGAGAAAATGAGATTCAAGCTAATTCAATCACGTATCTCAGATAAGAACAAATTGTGGGAAGATATAGCCGATCAGATCAAGTTCTTTTCTGAAGAAGATTATCAGACGTTAAGCTCGCTCATTTTAGAGCAGAGCATTCCTACTATTCAGAGGCATATCGAGGAAGGTGATCTTACTTACGAAAAGCTGGTTCAATGGTACTTGTACCGAATTGTTAGGTATGAAAATGATAGCAGCCAATACTTAAATAATATTACTGCAATTAATCCGAATGCGGTAAAAGAGGCTCAGAAGAAAGATGAGAACAGATCGGGGCAGGAGCACCCACTCTACGGAATGCCAGTGCTACTAAAAGATAATGTGAATTTTGGAGGTATGCCAACCACCGCCGGAACTCACTTGCTGAGAAACAATATTGCAGAAGATGCTTTCATCGTTGATAAGATACAGGAGAAGGGCGGCATTATTTTAGGTAAAACTAATCTTAGCGAATGGGCCAACTATCTCTGTCTGGATTGTCCGAACGGCTATAGCGCAGTAGGTGGACAAACACTCAATCCTTACGGGCGGAAAGTGTTTGATACAGGAGGCTCAAGTTCGGGAAGTGGCTCCAGTATAGCAGCGAACTACGCGGTAGCAGCTATTGGCACTGAAACCTCCGGCTCAATTCTTTCCCCTTCCAGTTCCAACTCTATTGTTGGTCTCAAACCTACTACAGGGTTGCTTAGTCGAGAAGGTATTGTTCCACTATCCAGCACTTTAGATACCCCGGGACCAATGACAAAAAGTGTCATCGATAATGCCATTTTACTTTCCGCCCTAACTGGCGAAGACCAAAATGATAGTGCTACTAAAGGCAGTCCCACCAACGTTACTTACTGGGAGGATTTAGAAAGCGGTAGTTTGGAGGGTGTAAGAGTTGGGGTTAATAAGAGCTTTATGGATGATTCTATCTACCAAGAAAATATAGATAAAATTGAGTCTCTCGGAGGCATTGCCATTGAATTTGAACCCAAACAAATAGACTTTGATGGGTTTGTCGATCTACTAAATGCCGACATGAAAATTGATTTACCAAATTACTTAAAAAAGCATGCGAACGAAGAAATTACGTTACGTTCCGTAGCCGGAATAGTGGATTACAATCAAACTGATTCGCTAGACAAGATTCCGTATGGTCAAGGCCGCTTTGCTGGAATACTGGATACAGATCTCAGCAAAGAAGAATTGACTCAGCTACGTGAAAATCTACGGGAGAAAGGGGTAAGTTTTTTCGAAGAAGCCATGAGTAAGCATAAACTAGATTTTATATTATCGATCAATAATTGGAATGCTGGTCATGCGGCAATGGCAAATTATCCTTGTATTACTGTTCCTATGGGATACCGAGCCGACGGTCAACCCGTAGGCATTACATTTATTAGCCGACCTTTTGAGGAGGGTAAATTACTTAGAGTAGGCTATGCTTTTGAGCAAGCAACTAAAGCGAGAAGGTTACCTCAAGACTACCAGTAGAAAAAAAGAAAGAGAGGCTATAAACCTCTCTTCTTAAATTACATGCTTTCTAATTTGGTATCAATTTCCTCAGCTTTTTCGTTCATGTCGAGTTGCTGGTAAATGGTAGAAAGCGTTGAAAGTACCTTCTGATTATCTGGTTCTAAAGATTGTGATGTCTCCAAGTATGGAAGAGCTTTCTCGAAATACTCTTTGGCTTTGTTCTCAATTTCTTCGCCCTTTTCCTGGTATTCCTTTAGATCCATATTATTGGCTTCAGCCAAGATTTCCGCTGCCTCATTATAATAGTAAGCTGCTAAATTAAAATTAGCGTCAAAGTACTGCGAATCTTTCTCGATAGACTTCTTGTAGCTTTCAACAGCCTGCTCGCCTTGGCCCATTTGCTCGTACAAATAACCTTGGTTGTAGTACAACATCGGGTTATCAGGTTCAGCATCAATAGCTTTAGTCAATTTCTGACCAGCCTCATCATACTTTTCACTATTAATCAACATAGTGATTTCTCGCTTTAAAAATTCCGGATCATCAGGAAAAGCAGTTTGGGCTTTTTGAAGGTAGGTTAATGCCTTCTCTTCATTCTTGTCTTCAACTAAATAGATATAAATCAGGCTATTATAAAAGTCTTTACTCTTGTAATCTAGCTCATCTATCAAGTAAGCGTAGTCGTCAGCTGCCGCCTGCACATCGCCTCCCTGTTGAGCCGAGATCCCACCGTAAATGTACGCTGTAGTATCATCAGGCATCGCCATTTTTGCTATGTCGAATAGTTTGATAGCTTCATCGTAGTCCTGCGATGAGTAAAGGGTTGCCCCTTCGTTAATGGCATTCGCCCATACCTGCTGAATCTGCTGATTAGCTTGAACCCCCAGTAGAGAAGTAGTGTCTTCCATTTCTGCAACTTTAGAATACCCCTCGTAGGCTTTTAGCAGTGGGTCTTCAGCATCTACCGAATTAGTAGAATCCGTGGCAATAGCCAGGTAAACATCACCGTAAGTCATCCATGCTTTAGGATCGAGCTGAGCTACTGAATCTACCACGGCTGAGTCTATTAGTACTTTCGCTTCGGCTAAATCTCCAGTTTGAAGGGATGTGCCGGCTTTCCGAACATTAGCAGTAAGACCACTGGCACAAGATTGAAGTAGCATAGGAACGACAATCAGCGCTAGAATTAAAAATTTGATCGGTTTCATTATTGTAGTTAGTTTATAAATTAAAAAATGTTTAGGTACTAAACAGTTAAACCCGCATTCTGTTATAAATCCCTCAACATTTGGCAGAAACAAAATAGCTCGGTCTTACTTAACTAAGTAAATGTAAAATAGACAAATAGAAAAACCATGAAGAAAATACTAATTATAGGAGCTAGCGGACAGATTGGAAAAATATTAACAAAACAATTGAGTAAGTCTGCTGATTTTGAGCCAATAGCATTGTTTAGAAGTGAAGATCAGAAACAGTTTTTTGAGGAATTAGGGGTGGATTATCAAATCGTTAGCCTAGAAGATTCAGTAGATGAGATAGCCAAGGCAATAAGCGATATAGATGCCGTCGTATTTTCGGCCGGATCGGGAGGGAAGACGGGTTACGATAAGACGCTGGCGATTGATCTGGACGGAGCGGCGAAAGCGATGGATGCTGCTGAAAGAGTGGGAGTCAAGCGTTTCGTTATAGTTAGTGCCTTAAATACCGATAACCGAGACTTTTGGAACAATTCAGGAATGAAACCCTACTACATTGCTAAGCATTACGCCGACCGCATCTTAAAATCTTCTAATTTGGACTATACCATTGTCCGGCCCGGTCAATTGCTAGACGATGCCGGTACCGGAAAAATTACCACCAATAACCCCGCCGCCAATAAGAGCGTACCTCGGGAAGATGTGGCTTCACTGATTGTAGAAGTACTGAAGCACGACCATACCATTGGTAAAATCATAGAGTTTAATCAGGGTGATACTCCCATTTGGGATGTTATTAAGGAGATTTAGTAGTGTGAACCTAAGTCTAATTAATAGCATCATTAACCTTGTTATAAGGTACTGTTGATGAGTGTTTCTGTTTATAAAGTCTCTCGCTCTGTAACTTCTCGTCTATTGTGACTCTATCAAAAACCTTTCAGATACATCTAAACCGTTATGGGTATTCTCTGTTTTAACAATATGAACGTTTTAGTGATTGGGCGAAAAAGGAAAAATCATTCATATATTGACTTTCTTCTGAGCAAAGATTCCGAAGTGTTATCCTTGACGAATACCCAAGGCGACCATTGACAATACATTAGCAGGACATGTGAAGCATAATACCAAAGACTTGGCTATTATCTATAATATTATTCATTGCTGAGTAATTTTTCTCAAAGAATAAATCTAGGTGTCTAATAAGATCATTAGTGACTTTTGTTATAGAGTCAGAGAGGGTAATAAGATTTTCGGGGTTTGATATTCTTGTAATATCAACTAGAATAATCCCAGGTCTAGTAGTTTTAACAATCTGATCGCGTGCCTTTCTCAAGTTTTTATCTAATCTTCGGAAAGAATTAACTCTTTTAACGGCGATACCGAAGTGGCTACCTTCTTGATCAATTATAATATCTGGTTCAGCACAAATCGGTTCTAAGCCCGACTTCTTTAATAGTCCTGCTATATACAACTCAAACTGGTAATTTCTGGCTTTGAAATCTTGATCATCTTTTGGTAACTCTTTTCCCGAAACTAGAAAATCAAATTTCTTCTTCCATCTATTGATCGTAGTCGAATTACTTAACTCTACTATGCCATCATAGAGTTCGTGAATCTCAGCTGCTATTTGATAAAATTTTTTATCAGTAAAGTCTTTTGGAAGTTTCTTAGGGTTTTTGTTTTCCAGGGCATCAATTATTTTTAGGTATGTAATAATTCTCGAGCTTGGGTTTGGTTCTAATCCATTTGCATTTAGTAGTGAAATGATTGCCTCTAGCTTTCTTTTCTCCTAATCCCAAGTATTATAGCTAGATATACGTTCGCTGAAATTCATAGTATCTCAAAACCTAGCAGTTAAAGTTGTATCAAAAGAGATTATAAATTGGAAAGGGTAAAGTTTTACAAACTCGGCAGTAGCATCACGGCGTTTTGCATCATTCGGGAGGGGCCGCGCCAGAACATGCGGTACTGGGTATTATCGGTAAACAGCACCACTTTACCTTTACCCATCGGCACTACGCCCGCAAATACGTGTCCGGCCAAATGCTCTTGGTTTTCTTGGGCCATGTAACCGGACGCAAGTAGTTCATCAATATCGTCTTCGTAGTAGCCTACGGCTTGCATTTTAGTATTGGCCGCTAAAGCTGAATTTCCAAACTTAAGTGAGTACAGTTCGTCCGACATACCAAAAGCGAGCGGATGGGTATTGTCAATGGTAGAATTTAGGGCTGAACCCGGAGTACGCTTCCAGCCGTAGTAATCTTCCCGTTCGGCGTAAGGGAGGTACTTGGCGGTTTGGCTGCTGTCTTCAGGAACTTTTAGCGTTTCTACACCAGTAAAACTAGAGTCGCCATCGGCCAAATATGCTACGCATTCTTCGGTAGCGATCAGTGTACCGCCGCCACTTACCCAACTCTTAAGGTTAGCCAGGGCTGATTCATTGAAAACTTCTTTCAGGTTGCTCGTACCAGGAAGCAGCAGCACATCAAAATCATTAAGATCAGCGTAGCCGTAGCGACGACCTAGTTTAGGCAACGAAGTTTGTTGGAGAGATGAAGCCCGAATTCGGGTAATGGGGAAATGCGAAACTTGATCAAACAGAAACCAGAGTTGACCGGAACTATACACTGAGAATGGCTGATCCACTAGCATGGCGGCTTTGGGAGCTTTTAGCGTTCGGCTGTAGCGAGAGGATAAGTCGATACCATCAGTCATTCGTCCCGAGTTTAACCCGACAATCTTTACCTGAGCCGAATCCGCTATTTGCTGCATATCCTGTTGTACTTCTTCGTCCGGTTTTTCATTACGACCCAGCAACCCCACTAAACTGCCCCGCCCGAAGGATTGATTAGATGATCGAAACGGCTTTAGAGCCGAGCGTACTCGGTAATCTTTGTTCCACAGCATAGATAAGGCTCGGGGAGCGTTGGGCTGTTTCCACTCAATGGCGAAGGCAT
>CAKZPJ010000808.1 GCA_937138955.1 uncultured Flammeovirgaceae bacterium
TTGCTGGTAGCTTACGTCAAGCAATAGTTGCCACAGCTTGTTCAGTCCAATCATGCCAAAGCTAACCAGAAATATCACCACGAAGAAGCCCACGTAGACCGCCCGAAACTGGTGCAGAATTTTAGCTCCCCGACCTGAAAAGCGGAACAGTATGAACTGATTGTCAGTCATGAAACGCAGCCGAGCCCACAGCGGGGCAAAAACGATAGGAGCAATACCTAACAGCAGTAGTTTGCTATGTAGTATCCAAGTGCCGCTGTAGCCCTTGTCGGCTAAGACACCCATTATCATCATATCGTAGGCGGGGTTCCACCAGAACATCAGCAGGGACGCCGAGGCTAACCACCAGGGTATCAGTCGTTTAGATACGAACATATCGCTCAGCGAACGAGAGCGGTGGTAGATGGATATGCTCGCCACAACGATGACGTAAATCGCAACAACCAGAAAATCAGAGTACATACGCTACATCAAGATTTTATCTTATATATCTGACGCTGATTAAGTTGTGGTGTAGTAAGTACTCAAGCAAGGTAGTACTAAAAACGCTTTGATACGCTATTGTCTAATATTCAACTAAGGCTGCGGTGCCCAGCCCAGTTTAGCAATACGAATTCCTTGCAAATCAGGAAGTAAAGCCGCCATGTACCACTGCCCCTGGTGCCGGAAGATTTCGGGAGCAGCTACGGGTAGGGTTCCGACGAAATATTGGTCATCATCTACGCCAAAATCATATAGGCTTTTAGAGCGATACACACTGGTTTTAGGAGCTTTCTCAGTTACTCCGTCCACCACCTTTCCGTAAGATTGGGTGCGAAAGAGGTAAAAATAGCCCGATGGATGTTTCACCACGAAGGGACATTCGGCTAGCCAGAACTTATCCCCTCCGGCTTGCCCGCCGTAGGCTACTTTGGTAGATTCACTCCAAGTTTCTAGGTCAGGAGAAGTACGTAAATAAACTGCACCAATCTGGTCGGGGTGAGCGGTGTAGTAGGTGTAGAACGTGTCGTTTTCGTGCAACACCATCGCATCGCGAGTATTGGTTTCAGCTGGGTCGCCGAATAGAGCGGGGGAACCATCGCGCAGATTCCGCTCAAAGGTAATACCATCCAGACTGGTTGCTAGACAGATCCGGTTCCAGTCGCCGTAGAACATATGGTAGATATTATCAATGGGAGTGACGTAGGGAGCTTGCATGCCGCCCGGTTCTTCGCCCAGGGTAGTATCGGCTTGCATAGCAATACCCATCGGAGTCCAGTCGCGGTCGGTAAGGTTAGCTGCCTGCCAGCGGTGGAACAATCGGGTTTTGCCGGGAGCCTTGGTTTTCCGAATGCACGACCATAATTGCCAAGTGCTATCGGCAGCTTGCCAGATACCAAAATCAACCGGTTGCTGCTGATCCGAAGTAAGTTCGCCCAAATCGGGGTTGCCCGCTACCGTCCACCAGTTTCCCTCAATCACCGGAACTAACTTTAAATTTGGCTGAGACTTTACAGTGGTAACTGTACTTATTAGCAGTAAGAAGAACAGGGCTTTTATGACATTATTCATCGGTAATAGCGTTCGGTTTATAAGAAGTAAATGAAGAACTACTGCAAAATGTTAGGCTAACCACCCAGCAATAAGAAAGCCTAGGTACGTACCCAACCCGTTGCCCAAGGCCCCTACCAAAATTCCTGGCAAATACAAATCCATCCGGTTTAGACTTTTAGCTAATGCTAAGGCTGAGGAAGAACCACCGATGTTCGCCTGAGAGGCAATCGCCGCTACATCCCAGTCGAGCTTTCCGATGGCGGCGGCTCCGAATGTAAAGAGTCCGTGAATTGATACAATGATAAAAACTAATAGCGATAATCGCCAGGCCAAATCTCCAATCTGACTCAGTGCAGCAAATTCACAGTAAGCACCAATTACAGCCAGAAACAAATACACACTAAACAAACCGAGCAGATGTCCACCGGGTAGCTGATGCAGAGCTGGGAGCTGAGCCAGTAGCAACGCAATGGTCGTCAGAATAAGAATAGAGGGAATAACGATTCCCTGCGTTGCCAGCCATTCAGCTAATAGATTGGAAATTAGCAAGCTGAATAAACCTAAACTGAGCAGTATACTGAGAGAAAAAATTCCAACAGTTTCCTTATCCCGTTCAGGGTGTTCTTCGGCTACCGACTGAGCTGGTGCCGATACGGTAGCCTGCTTTAGCCCCTTGCGAAACAGGAGAGGAAGCAGAAGGGTGACCACCATCCACAGGGCGGTGATGATATTATCCACGGCAGTCATTCCGGCGTACAGCACTCCTTCTTCCATCATATTGTAGTGAATCGCTACCGCATTGAAGTTCACACTGCCCCCTGTATACGTACCCACGAACATCCCACTAATGGCTGGGTACCGATCGCCAAACTGCTCGCTGCCTCCAATCAAGTACATACCCGTAAGCACACCCAGTACCGTACCGACAACACCTATTCCAAACAAAATCAGCATAGGTGCCCCTGCCCGGCGGATGCTGGCTAGGTTCACATCTAGCAGCAGAAAGAAAATGGACAGTGGAGCGAGGTAAGTGAAAATTCCATCGTATATCACTGATCCCTGCGAAGCCGAAGGCATAATTCCCAAATTGGCTAACAGAGCTACAAATAGAATGACCAGCAGAGCGGTACTAAGGTGTTTGAGAAAAGTGGTGCGCACCAGCCACTCACAAATGAGCACACTGAGGCAGAGCATAGCGAGTACATACAATGGTTGGTCGGGCATCAAATGTTTAAGTGAGGCTGCAAAATAGCGAATAATGATTGATGAATAATGAATAATTATGAAGAACGAGTAATGGATATTGGATGGCGAATAGTGAGCAATTAAATTTCATCAATCATTCGTCGTTATTCATTACTCATTATAAAAGCGTTTTCGTAACTTTCCCGGCTAAATAGTAAGAATTATGAGCGAGGTACAAGAGCAACTACAGGTATCATTTCAGGTAAGCGATAGTGGCTACTACGGGCAGTTTGGTGGAGCATTTATTCCGGAGATGCTGCATCCGAATATTCAGAAACTAAAAGAGAATTACCTGTCTATTATGCAGGATGCTGACTTTCAGCGAGATTTCCAAAGCCTGTTAAAAGACTACGTAGGTCGCCCCACTCCACTTTACTTTGCCGAGCGGCTTTCGCAGGAGTACGGCGCCAATATCTACCTCAAGCGCGAAGACCTTTGTCACACTGGCGCTCACAAAGTGAACAACACCATCGGGCAAATTCTGCTGGCAAAGCGGCTAAACAAGAAATACATTATTGCTGAAACTGGAGCCGGACAGCACGGTGTGGCTACGGCTACTGTCTGCGCTCTGATGGGAATGGAATGCAAAGTGTTTATGGGTGCATTAGATACCGAACGACAAAAGCCCAACGTAGAGCGGATGCGGATACTGGGAGCCGAAGTTATCCCGGCCCACAGCGGTAGCAAAACCCTAAAGGATGCTACCAACGAAGCCATGCGCCACTGGATTAACAACCCGATTGATAGCCACTATATTATCGGTTCGGTAGTGGGCCCTCACCCCTACCCCGATATGGTCGCCCGTTTTCAGTCGGTAATTAGCGCAGAAACTAAGTGGCAACTGCAGGAAAAGACCGGTTCGGAAGATCCGGATTACGTAGTAGCCTGCGTAGGTGGAGGCAGTAATGCTGCCGGAGCTTACTATCA
>CAKZPJ010000809.1 GCA_937138955.1 uncultured Flammeovirgaceae bacterium
AGTATCAGCGGGCAAAGCACCATTAGTCGGGTTCCTCCTTCCTGGCGAAAGATGAAATCCACTACGCTGGTCACCGTATCACGGCTAACCAATTCCCCACTTGTCGGCGAGTAGGTTTTACCTACCCGGGCGTAAAGCAACTTGAGATAATCGTAGATTTCGGTAGTGGTACCTACGGTGGAGCGCGGGTTGCGGGTATTTACCTTTTGCTCAATGGCAATAGCGGGAGAAACTCCTTTAATGTACTCTACTTCGGGCTTCTCCATCCGACCTAGAAACTGACGAGCGTAAGAACTGAGACTTTCTACGTACATCCGCTGTCCCTCGGCAAATAGGGTATCAAAAGCCAGTGACGATTTGCCGGAACCCGATAACCCAGTGACGACTACTAGTTTGTTGCGAGGAATGGCCACATCAATTCCTTTTAGGTTATTAACCTTTGCTCCTTTAATGATGATAAACTGCTTAGGGTCTAGTGTATCGATAGAGGCAGGTTGGGCAGTATTCATAAACGCTGAGGCTTGTTTTTTGGCTAAAATGCTCAGCAAGAGACTTCTAGCCATAAAGTTTCTGTATATATTACTTTGCAATTAGTCAGACTGATAAAAGTACGATATTTCAAGAGCAACCATTCTACTTACAATAAGAATTATCTTCTTTCATTACGCATTTGCTGCTAATCTCAGATTATTTTCGCTAATTTTTTCCTTCTTTTGTGTTTACTTATTCATTTGGGTGTATATAAACTTAGTAAATGACTCACTCATCAATTCACGACTCAATTATTCATTCATTATGAAAGCAATTTTAACAATACTACTAACTGGCTGCACTTATCTCGTGCTTGCCCAGGATGTTCGCATCTTTGATTATGTAAAGACTGGCGATGATGACGATTTGTTCATTATTGGTGGTAATGAACAAGGAGTTTTTACCGGCATTGGAGAAGATTATTACTACAACGGTATTAACAATAAGCAAGTAGTTAGCTACTACAGCCTAACTGATGGGCTACAAGAAAGCCGGGTGCTAAAGCCTGAAGAAAAATCGCGCGATTATTTTTACACTTTTTACTTCCAGAATCAGCTGCACACGCTACTGTACGAAGACGAACCCAATGAAGAACTGCTGTATCCAGTTTACTTGGAAACCTACGGTACCGACTTGAATCAAGTAGGTGAAACCCGGCAGGTAAGCAATTTATATCCCCAAATTTTTACGGCTAACGTAGGTAGCTACTTTCGCAGCTATTTCTCTACCCAGTTTAGTAAAATGCGACGCAGCTTCTTTTTTAACCATGCCGAAAGTGCTGATGGCAACAAAATGATGTTACTGTTTAATTACAACTTTTTCAATGACGTAACCAGTGACTTACAGTGCATGGTGTTTAATGAAAATATGGAGGAAGCCTGGTCGGGCTTTATTGATTTGCCAGATGCCGGTGGCAATTACCAGATGGTAGAGAGCTACGAATTGGCTAACGATGGTACCCTCTACATGCTGATTGCTTCTTTCGGCAATGATGGCTTTAAGAAAACCGCCGGAGACTTCGAGTACTTCATGTACAAATATCACCCCGACCAGGGTGAGGTAGAGACGATTGATATTCCGACCAATAATAGGTTCATCATTAATTTAGGAATGCAGCTTAATCAGCAGCAGCAACCCGTACTTGCCGGAATCTACGCTAATCCTGCTAACAATGATTTAGAAGGTGGCCTGTTAATTCAAGATGATCAAGTGATTGAGCACCCATTCCCCGCAAAAGATGCTAAGGAAATTAATCAGAAAGATGATAAAAAATATGCTGAGGAGTATACGGTGAAGCATATGCATCAGGAAGCGGATGGCAGTGTAGTTTTCTTTGCCGAATCATACAAGCGAGGGCCGGTAGTGAAGCCTAAGTTGAGTCTAAGTGGATTTAGCCCCCTTGATGCTGATGTGGAGTTGGGTGATATATACAAGAAAATTCTGGCTGTAAAAATTAATCCACAGAGCGACTCGTGGCTACGCATTATTGATAAAAGTCAAAAATCGACTGAGGAACGAGATGTGTATACTTCTTTTGCCCTAACGTATCATAATGATACATATCACCTTATTTTTAATAATGCTATTAAAAATTCAACGGATGTTTCCTTAGTAAAAATAACTTCTTCTGGAGATATTGATTTGGAAACCTTGCTAGATCGCAAAAGCTACCGATTGCGATTAGTCCCTTCTTTTGCTAAAACAATACATGCTGGTTATACAGTAGTTCCGGTACAAAAACAAGGGAAACAGGCACTTATTTCTATTAAGTACTAGATTTAGTAGAAAAATAATAATTTTATTAAGGTGGGTTTGGGTTGGTAGCTCAAACCTATTTTTTGTTTTATACCTGAAACTTACGCAGACCCACTATATGTTAACTCAATAAATGTCGGCTATTTGCTATATTGTCTTTAGGAAATAGTTTATCTTTTTGAAGAATTTTAGTTTATTTGAAAAAAAATATAGTTTTTCTGCTCTCCAAATGAGAAGTTTGCATATTATTTGTTAGTTATTTATTTTTGAAAGCTATCATTTTTACTAATCCCATCAATTTACCTTTAAACCAGTTTTATGTAAAAAACCTCTACGCTCACTAAACACTTGAATTAATGAAGAAGTACGCAGTAAGCGACAGCAAGTTAGTGTCTCTGTACAAGGAAGGGCATGAGGCAGCATTTGAACAACTGGTTAATCGGCACAAAGCCAAAATTTTCACGGCGATCTATATGATCGTAAAAGATGAATGCATTGCAGAAGATATTTTGCAAGAAGCGTTTATCAAAGTCGTCAACACCATTAAATCGGGACGGTACAACGAAGAAGGTAAATTTTTGCCTTGGGTAATGCGAATTGCTCATAATCTTTCTATCGACCATTTCCGAAAAACCCGGCGTTATCCAACGATTGTGGTGGAAGATGGCAGTAATGTTTTCAATACCTTAGATTTTTCTGAAGATTCTGCCGAGTCGATTCAAATAAAAAAGGATACTCATACGTTACTAAGGCAATTAATCAAAGAATTGCCCGAGGCACAACGGCAAGTACTGACCATGCGCCACTATATGGACATGAGTTTTAAGGAAATTGCTGATGCTACCGGGGTAAGTATTAACACGGCATTGGGCCGTATGCGCTACGCTCTCATTAATTTGAGAAAGAAGATGCAAAAACATAATATCGCCTATGATCCAAACATTTACCCTAGATGATGCAGTACG